>CAUHLX010000193.1 GCA_959606705.1 uncultured Bacillota bacterium
GATCTGGTCAGCGTAGCGGAGATTCATTACGAACCCCTGGGACTGTATCCCGGAAAGCGCGCCACGGTGGCGGAGCTTCAGGACGGCGATCAGATCGCGGTACCTGCGGATACTTCAAATGAAGCTCGGGCGTTAAACTTGCTGCAGGATCAGGGAGTCATCAAGCTCAAGGACGGACTGGGACTGCTGGCTACAAAAAACGATATCATCGAAAATCCCCTCAATCTGGAGATCGTAGAAATGGAAGCGGCGCAGATTCCCAGAGCGCTGCAGGATGTGGCCATGGGCGTGATCAATGGCAACTATGCGCTGCAGGCTAATCTGTCTGCGGATGAAAATGCCATCGCCACCGAAGGGGCGGATTCCTTTGCCACGGAGTTCCCCAATGTGATCGCGGTTCGCGCCGGCGACGAGGAACGTCCGGAAATCAAGGCTCTGGTCAAGGCTATGACCTCGGAGACCGCTAAGAAGTATATGGAAGAGAAATACAAGGGAGCTGTCATTCCGCTGTTCTAAAGAAGGCCGGAAACTCGCTTAAAAAAGGCGGGTTCCGCCGAAAGGGCAGGACCCGCGAAAAAATCTCAAAGGAAATTTGGAGGTGACAGGAATGAATCATTTTCTGGAAAACTGGAACTACGGGAAACACGCCGCTGCCACCAGCGGGCTGTATCTGGGTCTGGCGGTTCTGGGCAACGCCATTTTAGGCAAGAAAATTCCCGAGGACGAAAAGTCGCTTTGCCCGGTGGAAGTCTGCAAGCACATGACCAAGAGTCAGAAGATCTTCGATGGGATTCTGGCTGGCTGCTATGCCGTGGACATGACCGTTACCTATTTTGTCATTCGTCATTTCCAAAAGCAATACAAATAGAGTGAAAGCCTTCTTTCAGAAGCATGAGGAACACTCCCGCCCGTAAAAATTCGGAGAACAGGAAGACCGCCAGCAGGAGGATCTCGATTCGTTCCAGATATTCCGCGCTGCGTGTCAGTCCCGGCGGATAGTATACGGGATAGGTGAGAATTTCAAACACGTCCGGGCCCAAGGCCAGGATGGTGATGAGATAGGTCGCCGAAAGAAGAAGCGCGCTGAGAATCAAGCCCTTCGCCATCGCGGAAAAGATGGCGGGGGGCTTTTCGTATTCTTCCGAATCCCGCACCTTGAACTGCTGGCGCACCAGCGTCAGCAGAATGAGCCCTTCTCCCAGATAGAGCGCGAAGATGAGCCAGAGCATGGGCAGGAAGGTGCCGCCCAGGGTGGTTCCCGGACCATCACCGAAAGGATTCTCCAGGAAGTGAAAGTCTATTTTCGTGGCGGCGGAAATGACCGAGACACACAGCAGAAAAAAGACGATGGGTGCCGCGATGCGGGAGAACCGTTCCAGCACGTGGATATCCTTAAGAGAGGCCCAAACCGCGACGAGAAGAACCGCGGCAGGCAGCAGGAAGCCGGGAGTATCGGGCATCACGCATATTTTGACGAAACGGGAGAAATAAAACAGACCGCTGATCCCTAAAAATACGGCCAGTATCATAAAGACCAGCCTTACTAATAGGTGAAGACGATGGGAGATCAAAAAACGGTCGTAAAGATAGAAGAAGGGGAGGACCATTAGGCTGGCAAAGGGAATGGCCAGCCAGATTCCTCGACTCAGCGGCAGGACGCTGCCGATAAAAAACAGAGGACTGAGGAAGAATAGGAAACCCAGAGCTTCCACATATCTGGGATGCTTTTGATGATCGAGCTTGGACATCTTAGTTCCTCCCTTCTAGAATTTGTCCCGCCGTAGTTTCGCCGGGATCCAGATAAATCTTTGTGGAAACCGTTACGTTCAGCTTTGGAAAGCCTTGAGTGTTCCAGTCCTCGCGCACTTCTTTCCAGCGTTCCGGAGACTGTTTGCGAATGACTTTCCCAAAGCCGAAGAGATCGCTTTGGATTTCCTTTTGCACGCGGGTAATTAAATTGAGACAGTCCTCGTCGATGGCGGCTTCGATTTGAGCGGCGGCTTTTTCACGCTGGGCTTTGGTGTCCAGAGACCCGCCCTTCATCTGAGAAACCGAAGCTCCGGCGGTGATTTCCACCTCAATGGAAAGCTCGCCGTGGGAAAGGTGGGGAATCACCTTGGTGCGGCTGTTATTGATATCTATGGAAAGCATTTTCTCCGGCAGAGCCAGGTGAGCCCGCTCCAGCCGGTCCTGAAGGAAAAGCAGAGGTACGGTTTCGTCAGGCGAAAGGGTCCCTACCATTTTGTCACCTCGAAAAGCGGCGGTACCTGCGATTTCAGCCATTTGATCGTGGGATGAGGCGGAAGAGTCCGAGCCGGCGGCACCGGAGGTTCCGCCGGCAGCGGCGGAGGCGGAATCGGAGCCTTCGGACGAAGTGCCGGAGCCTTGAGCCTCATTTGAAGGATTCTGGTCGTCGGCGTGGGCCACGGACCGCTCTCGAACCATGGGAATGGTCATCTCCACGCCATCTGTGTTCAACTGGTCGATGGCTTGATAGACCTTGAGCGGGGCGGCGCCGGCGCTTTCCAGATCCGTTTTCAGCATTTCCTCCAGATCGAAGGCTTTGATGTTGGTGGAAGCGGTGGAAAGATCCAGCACACTTCCGGCGTCCGGCAGGTCGGACACCAGCAAATCGATGGAGAGTCGAGCCTTATAATTGCGGATCACGTAGTCCAGGAGGGAACCGATGCCCTGTTCTCGAGCCAGATCTTGACTGATGATGAACACCTTGGCATGGCTCCAATAAGCCTTGCGGCTGTCGGTAAAGCTGCAGTTTTGAATCGCGTCGGCTACGGTCAGGCCGCTGGCCTGGATTTTTTCGGTCTCGCTGCCGCCCTCGGACAAGCTGGCGTTTTTGTTGACGATTTCCGCGGAGACCTGGTATTGACCGGTACGGGGGTCGCGGTCGAAGCCGGCGCCCGAGATAATGGCCATGTCGTTGATTTCCCTGGACCCCAGACAGCCGGTGGAGAGGAACATCACCAGAAGGAGAGGAAGGAGACAGAGCGTTTTTTTATTCGTTCCCGTTTTCATCGAATTCCGTTCCTCCTTCCTGAGGCGGGATCTGGCGTTTCCGGTTTTCCGCGATGTAGGCGGGCCGCAGGATCATCTTCCGCCAGGGTGCCCGAATGATGGTGTCTTTGAACTGCTGGGATTTGGTCCGAGCTAGGGACGAGGTGTAGGGGATTCCGAAGGACTGCAGGGAAGACAGATGGATCAGCAGACCGATCACCCCGAATAGATAACCGAAGATCCCCAGAAACGAAGCCAGAATCAGCCAGAGCAGACGAAGCAGGATGACCGGACTCTTCAGATGGGGGATCATCAAGCCCGTAATTCCGGTGAAGGCCACGATGATCACCGCCGGGATACTCACCAGCTTGGCTTCCACCGAAGCCTGCCCTAGGACCAGCCCGCCTACGATGGAAAGGGTCTGGCCGAAGCTCGCCGGAACCTTGGAGCCGCCTTCTCGGATCAGCTCGAAGGCCAGGATCAGGATGATCATTTCCAACAGGGTTGGAAAAGGCAGACCCAGCCTGGATTCCGAGATATTCAGAAGAAATCGGGTAGGCAGCAGCTCCTGATGAAAGGTGACCAGGGACAGATAGACCGCGGGCAGGGACAGCGTGATGAAAAAACCGACGATCCGCAGGAGTCTTCCAAAGGAACCATAGAAAAAGCTGTTGTAATAATCATCGTTGAACTGAAAGTATTCGATAAAGAAAAAGGGCGCGGTAAGCACTACCGGACTGCCGTCCACCAGCACGGCCACCCGCCCCTCCAGCAGCTTAGCCGCGGCCACATCCGGACGCTCCGTGGAACCGGTGGTCTTGAAGGGAGAATAGGGAGAATCCTTGATCAGCTCTTCCACATAGTTGGTATCCAAAATCCCGTCGATGCGGATCTGATCCAGCCGCCGTTCCACCTCGGCCAGAATCTCCGGCTTGACGATTCCCTCGATATAGCACACTGCGATTTTGGTCTGGGTCTGCTTTCCCAGGGTTTTAAAATGGAATTTCAGATCCGGGTTGCACAGCTTTCTGCGAATCAGAGAGAGATTGATCAACAGAGCTTCCGTGAAGCCCTCCCGAGGTCCCTGAAGAACGTTTTCCGAGGGCGGTTCCGAGATCGAGCGCATGGACCAGCCTCTGGTGGACAGGGACAGAGCGGCGGCCACACCGTCGGACAAGAGAATGGAGTTTCCGGACAGCAGCTCCGAAAGCAGCTGATCCACATCTTTTACCGGAATGATATCGTTGGTAAACAGCACCTGCTCCGACAGGTCTTTGAGAATATCGGGGGAGCGGTGAAGATGCTTGTTCAGCATAATGGGTTCGATAATATGCTCGTTGACCAGAATGTTGTTGACCATTCCGTCCACGAAAAAAAGACAGCATTTGACCCGAGGGTTCTGCTGGTTTTGAAAAGGCCTTATTTTAATGGTAGTATCTTTTCCGAAGATTTCCTTCAGCATGCTGATATTCTGCTCCAGAGACTGGACCAGAAAACGAGTTTGCTTTTGATTCATGTTTGTTTACGTCTCCTTCCTCTGTTTCCCAGGTATCGGTTAGTATCGGTATTTTTCCTGCATTTCATTCTTTTTTTCTGTATGATGGCTTTAATATATTCAAAGGGTAGGTTAAGATCGATGCTGGGATACGTGGTTACGGAACAAGGAGAGCTGAAGGTTAGGGAATTTGAGCTGTATAACGGCTATTACTGCGGGATCTGCAAATCCATCGGCCGGCGATTCGGTCAGCTTCCCAGAATGGTGCTGAGCTATGATGCCGCGTTTTTGGCAATGGTTCTGGCGTCTCTTTCGGAAGGGAAGGAAACGATCCGCAGGGAACACTGCATCGTTCATCCCATGCGAAAAAAGACCGTGGTTCTGGATGAGAGCGCGGTAGATTATGCCGCGGATATGATGTTGATTTTGGCATATCATAAGCTGGACGACGACTGGCGGGATGAACGGAATCTTTTAGCCGGCACCGGGAAAGTGTTCGCGAAAAATATTTACAAAAAATTGGTGAAAAATCATCCGGATAAATGTATAATGATTAAGAGTCGATTAGAGGAGCAGATTTCTCTGGAAAAAGAGCGCTGCATCGGGCTGGACCGGGCGGCGGAACCTTTTGCGCAGCTCATGGAGGAAATCGTGGTACGGGATGATCAATCCCTGACCTCCGAATCGGAGCGCGCGGCCAGAAGCCTGGGATATCATTTAGGAAAATGGATCTACCTTATCGATGCGATGGACGATCTGGAAAAAGACGGGGAAAGCGGTTCCTATAATCCGTTGCTGTACCAGTTCGACTACGACGGCAAGGAGCCCGTGAAAACGTTTCGAAAAAGGATCTCCCAAAGGATGGAGTTCAATCTCCTTTCCTGTCTCGCGGGATTGGCCGATGCCTATCAGCTGCTGCCCGTACGGAGAAATCAGGGAATCCTGGAAAATATCATTTACTTAGGCCTCCTTCGCAAGACGGAGACCATATTGGGGAAAAACGAAAAAGAGGAAACCAATGCCGACGGGAACGGCGGCGCGGGGGAAGAGATCAAGA
>CAUHLX010000194.1 GCA_959606705.1 uncultured Bacillota bacterium
CCCCGGGCATAACATAGCCCCGGGGTGTTTTTTTATGAGAGAGAAGAGAAAACGGCTGTCCGCCGGGGATCTGATTTTCCCGGTGGCTTTTGTGGTAGTAGGAGCGATTGCCGTCTATCAGATCGCGGTATTTTTCTGTCTGCTGTTTTAACGGGTTGATACCGGAGCCGGACCGCCGCGCCCGGTTGCGCTTTTAAGCGAATCACGGTATAATGGTCGCATCGGTCCCTGTCGGCGCTGCCTATTTGACCAAAGGGCATTCGGGCGATTTGTCGGCAAAACGGACAGCAAGCGTCTTTGACGCTTGGGTGTCCGGTGGAAGCGATCATTGTTAATTGCGAAAGAAAAAAGAAAGAGAGAACTTGAATGATCATCAATCGAACGTTGGATTGCGGCGTGAGAGTCGTGATGGAAAAAATTCCGTACGTGCAGTCGGCGGCCATAGGACTATGGGCCGGAGCGGGCTCCGTGGCGGAAGATACGAAGAACTGGGGCGTGTCTCATTTTATCGAGCATATGATGTTTAAAGGTACCGACAAGCGGACGGCCAAACAGATCGCGGAGGATGTGGACCGAATCGGCGGTCATTTCAACGCGTTTACCGGGAAAGAGGCGACCTGTTATTATATTAAGACACTGTCCTCCAATTTGGATCGAGCCTGTGAGATCCTGACGGACATGTTCGTCCACTCAAAGTTCGACCCTCAAGAGATGGAGAAGGAGAAGGGAGTCATCTATCAGGAAATGAAGATGATCGAGGACTCTCCCGAGGATTTCGCTTATGATATTCTCAGCGAAATTCTCTTTCGAGGAACGCCGCTGGAAAGTCCCATCATCGGAACGCCCGAATCTTTGGCGGGCATCGGGAGAGAAGACATCAAGAATTACCTGAATCAGCAGTATTCGAAGGACAACGTGGTGGTTTCCCTGGCCGGAAATTTCGACGAAGATCATATCTGTGAGGTCCTTTCGGAGGCGCTGGCGGCTCTGCCCGAGCAGCGTGGAGAAAGGGCGGACGACAAGGCCGGTTACCAGCCGGACTATTCGGTGAGGATCAAAGATGTGGAGCAGTCCCATATTTGCATGGGGGTCAAGGGCGTTCGACTCCAGGATGACCTTTACTATCCGCTGGCGCTGCTTTCCAACATCATGGGCGGCAATATGAGCTCCCGTCTGTTTCAGAATATCAGGGAACAAAAGGGACTGGCTTACTCGGTCTACTCTTCCACCAGCTCTTATGTGACGGATGGGATGTTCTGCATTTATGCCGGGGTGAGCCACGACAAGGTGACGGACGCGATCCGAGGGATCCGAGAAGAGCTTCAGCTGCTGCTGCGGGACGGCGTGACCGAGGACGAGCTGCTCACCGCCAAGGAACAGATGAAGAGCGGTTATCTTTTCGGACTGGAAAATGTGCAGGGCCGTATGTTTTCCATCGGCAAAAGCACGCTGCTGCTTTCCGAAGTGGATCCCCCGGAGCGGGTCATTGCGGAAATCGACGGAGTGACCATGGACGATATGAAAAAGGCCGCGGAGCTGATTTCGGATGTCAGCCGTTATTCCGCCGTGCTGGTGGGACGGAATGAGATGGATCTCAAGGCAGTTTTACAGGAGGAGTCGGAGTGAAGGTAAAGATCAAAAGCGCGGCAGGAGAGCTGCCCGCATACGAGACGGCCGGGTCTGCCGGAATGGACCTGAGAGCAAGGCTTGAGGAGCCGGTGACCATTGAGCCGGGTGAACGATTTTTGACGCCCACAGGGCTGTTTATCCAGCTTCCTCAAGGGTTTGAAGCACAGATACGCGCTCGCAGCGGTCTGGCCATCCGACAGGGGATCGGCGTGGTAAACGGGGTAGGCACCATCGATAGCGACTACCGCGGTGAAATCAAGGTTCCGCTGATCAATTGGGGCCGGGAGCCTTTTGTCATTCGGGACGGGGATCGGATCGCGCAGATGGTGGTAGCTCGTTACGAGAGAGTGGAGTGGGAACCCGTGGAAGAGCTGGAGGACACGGCTCGCGGGGCCGGCGGTTTCGGACATACGGGAATATAGCGGACCATTCGGAAGCTCAGCCGGCGTTTTTCGGAACGCCGGTTTCTTTACTCCCCAAAATCTTGTTTCCTTCATATAATGAATGGAACTAAGATGCGGGAGGTAATTTTATGTTGGAACAAGAAAGGATGAGACCCGCCGCTCTGCGGGACATCCAACTGATAGAAACCATTGCTGCCCTGAATCGCAAAAACCTGCCGGAACGCGTCATGCACGCCAAGGGGGTGGGAGCGAAGGGCTATTTTCAGGTTTACATGCCTTTGGAAGATGATACCTGCGCTCAATTTTTAGGGGACCCGGAGCTGTTAACTCCGGTTTTCGTCCGCTTTTCCACAACGACGGGGGCCAGAGGATCCGCCGATACTTCCAGAGACGATCGGGGGTTTGCGGTAAAGTTTTATACCGAGGAAGGAAATTATGATCTCCTGTCCACCAGTCTCCCCGTTCGCTGGATCAACGGACCGCAAGCAATCCCCCGATTGATTGCCGCGTTCTCCGCTCATCCCAAAAGCAATTTGGTGACCGCCGAACAATTTTGGCGCTTTGTGGCGGAAACGCCGGAGGCCGTGCATAAAACTCTGTGGCTGTTCTCCGACCGGGGAACGATAAAAAGCTATCGGCATATGAGAGGATATTCCTCAGGTACTTACGTGTGGGTCAACGGCGGAGGCCGGCGGAAGCTGGTGCGATATCGCTGGGAACCGCTGGCGGGCGCGAAGGAGATCAATCGCCAGGAAGCGGAATTTCTAGCCGGATTCGATCCGGATGCGGCGTGCAGAGATTTGTACGACACGCTGGAACAAGGAGAGACGGTGGAGTATGAGCTGCGCGTCCAGTCCGTCCCCTACGAGGATCGAAACGACTACGGCTTCGATCTGGAAAACGGTACGCTGATTTGGCCGGAGGATCGGATTCCGGTGCGGCCCATCGGCAAGCTGACGCTGACGGAAAATCCGCAGAGTGCCGGAGAAGAGACGGAAAAAGCCGCGTTTTGTCCGGGAACCCTGGTCTCCGGAATCGAGCTGTCCGGCGATCCGCTGCTGCCGGCCGCGATCTTTGCCTGCCGAGACGCCCAGCGTCATCGTCTGGGTGGGGAAGCGGAGAACGCGGAGGTGAATCGTCCGCGGCCTCAGGCGCTGGTGAAGGGAATGGCCGGAGGACTTCGACTCGAACGATGCGTCGAATGGGGAGAAGGAGCGGCTTATGAGAGCGGTGCGGATCGGGAGGCGGAACCGGAGACGGAGACCGCTTTTGAACAGGCCGGAGCCTTCTACCGTAATTTGAGTGGGCGGGAACAGGATCACCTCATCGGAAATCTTTTGGATCACATGCTGTTTGTGGAGGATAAGATCAAGGCGCAGGTGGTGCGGCACTTTGCAAAAGCGGACTCCGATTTAGGAGCAGGGCTCACCAAAAGCATGGACTTTTAGAAAAAGTGTGAAATCCGGCGAAATCTCGTCGGATTTCACAGGTAATCTCTATCGTACTGCTTGCAAAATACCCCATTTTCGGTGTATTATAAAGAGTAATGACTGTTAAACTAATGAAGAGAATAAGGAAAAGGAGAATACGTATGAAAAAGAAAGCGATTTTAGCACTGGCTTTGGTGCTGACGATGATGTTCCCTTTGGCGGCCTGCGGTGACAAGGGCGACGCAAATACGGGCGGTTCCGGCGAGGGAGACAAGGGCGACAAGATTTACGCGATCGGAACGGACACGTCCTTCCCGCCGTTCGAGTTCCAGGACCCGGACAGCAAGGAATTCGTGGGTATCGATCTGGATATTTTGGCGGCCGTCGCGGAAGACCAGGGCTTTGAATATGAACTCAATTCTTTAGGCTTTGACGCCGCGGTACAGGCCTTGGCTTCGGGACAGGTAGACGGAGTGATCGCCGGCATGAGCATCACGGACAAGCGCAAAGAGAACAGCGACTTCTCCGATGCATATTTCGAATCCGGAGTCACTATGGCGGTCAAAGCCGGAAACGATCAGATCAAATCCTTTGAAGACTTAAAAGGCCAGAATGTAGCGGTCAAAGCCAATACCATGGGCCGGGATTTCGCGGAATCCGTCAAGGAGCAGTACGGCTTTACCACATCCACGTTTGATGATTCTCCGTCAATGTATCAGGAGGTGCTCACCGGCAACGCGGCCGCCTGCTTTGAAGACGATCCGGTTATGCGTTTCGGCATCCAGCAGGGGAATGGCTTGCAGTTGGTCGGAGAAAAGCAGACCCCCAACCAGTATGGCTTTGCTGTGAAGAAGGGCGAGAATTCGGAGCTTCTGAAGATGTTTAACGAGGGCCTGGCCAATATCAAGGAAAACGGAACGTATGACCAGATTCTCGAAAAATACGGACAGGACCCGGAACTGCAGAAATAGATTCGGAAATCATTCGTTAGAGTAGAGGATGGAGGAAACAGTGGAGCATATTTTTGAAGTCGTAAAGGATGCAATGCCGTTGCTGTTGACTGGCATGATGCTCACTTTAAAGGTGACAGTGATTTCTCTGGTCATTGCCGTATTTATCGGTTTGCTGAGCTGCATGATGGGTATTTCCAAAAACCCCATATTATCATTTATTTCGAAAGCTTATGTCTATATTATTAGAGGAACCCCGCTGATCGTACAGGTTTTTTTCCTGTACTTCGGAGTGGCCTCCGCTTTTGAAATTCGAATTGACAAGATTACGGTGGGGATTATTGCCATTTGTCTCAACGCAGGGGCATATATGTCGGAGATCTATCGGGGAAGCATTCAGTCCGTTAATAAAGGACAGATGGAAGCGGCCAGGAGCTTGGGACTTCCTTATGGAAAGGCGATGGTCAAGGTTATCTTGCCGCAAGCGTTCCGCATGTCCGTGCCGGCCTTGACGAATCAGGTAATCATCTCCTTCAAAGATGTGTCCCTGCTCTCCGTGATCGCGATTCCCGAAATCGTTCAGCAGGCCAGAATGTATATCGGTTCCAATTTTGAACCTACGCTTATTTGGGTATTAGTAGGTGTGATGTATCTGATCATCGTGGCCATTTTGACCAATGTGTCCCGCTTGATAGAAAGGAAAATGGTCTATGCAAAAGGTAAAAATAAAAAATCTGCATAAGTACTTCGATGATTTGGAAGTTCTTCGCGGCGTAGACCTGACCGTGGAGGAAAAGGAAGTGGTCTGTGTCATCGGGCCCTCCGGTTCCGGAAAAAGCACCTTTCTGAGATGCATCAACGCCCTGGAGGAAGCTACGGACGGCACGATTATCGTGGACGACATCGAGATTACAAATCCGAAGGTCAACATCAACAAGGCCCGGGAAAATATCGGGATGGTGTTTCAGCAGTTCAATCTGTTTCCGAACATGACCGTGAAAAAGAACGTCATGATGGCGCCCGTTGACCGCAAGAAGATGACCAAGGAGCAGGCGGAGAAAAAAGCCGTCGATCTTTTGAAGCGGGTCGGTCTGGCGGACAAGGCGGACGACTATCCGGCCAGTCTTTCGGGGGGACAGCAGCAGCGGGTG
>CAUHLX010000195.1 GCA_959606705.1 uncultured Bacillota bacterium
AAAGCAGCTGTAAATTGGAAAGATGAGATCAAGCTCTTCCTGTTTTCAATGGGCTTGACCTTAGCGGTAACGTTATCGCTGGCGGTAACCAACCTCATGCGGTAGCGGTGAGGGGTGTTGACGGCCAAAGGATTGATCAATTTTACAGGTCTGAAATAAAAAGGACGTTTCCGAAGGATTTTTCAACGGAGACGTCCTTTTTCTTGATTCGATGTCGCCTAATGCGGTATACTTATTTAGTACGACATTTATCCCTTCGGTCTTTCCATTACCGATTGGCACTTTTTTACTACCAGGAGACTAGTCAATATGCAGCAAGATAAAAAAAGTGTGCTCTTTTTCAACCGGTTGGCGTTGATTCTCATTTGCGTTGCCGTGGTTCTCTCCACATCAGTTTTTTTAGCGACAGCCGCCAAACTCAAAAGCGATATGAAAAGCATACAAGAAGACCTCTATTCGGTAAACGACTCGATTCGAACGGTTCGTGAATGTGTTTTAGAAATGCAGTTTCAAATGGAACGGTTGATCCGTTACGTCAGTCCCGCCGAAGTGGAGTCGATCCGCGATGCCTTGGAGGTACTGTACGAGGAGGAAAAGCCGGCGAAAAATTACATCCGTGACAATTATCCGGGTGAAGCCATGGAAACGGAAGAGCTTCTCTATGCCCTTTCCGATCTCTCCCATCGTCAGGAGATCCTGTTGGGCCGCGTGTATGATATGAGCGCCGAAGCCATCGATCAGGAGCTTCGCGAACAGCTGGACCCGCTCTACCTTCAGATCAATCTGGAAACACAGTACATGATGGATCAGACGGAATCTCACTTCGAAGACCACCTGGACAGCTCTCGGAATTATCTCAAATGGATTACCGTCCCCTTCCTGCTCCTTTCCGTCTTTCTTCTGGCGTTCTTTCTCCTGTGGTTTCGAGGGATGTCCGGATATCTGCATACTCAAAACAGCCGGTATCGGAATTTTTTATTCAATATCCTGGATAAGGACGGACATGTCTTTTTTTTGATATACGAATTTAAGACCGGGAAGATCGAGTTTCTCTCTTCGAACGCCAGTCAGCTGACCGGCTTAAAAAATGAACAGGTTCTAAACGATCCCCACATTTTATTTCAGTGCTTTGACCGGGAAGCGCTCCGCGCTATGAAGCATCTGCTGCAGAGCGACACCTCTCAGCTCTCCGTCAAAAAAGAAATTCACTTTATCAATCCGTCCACCGGAGAAAACCGCTGGATGCTGGTTCACGCCTCCCCCGTCTCGGACAAAGAGCGGGTTTCCAGCCGCTGTCTGGTCTCGATTCTGGATCTGACCGACACGCTGAAGACTAGGCAGGCGCTCCAGGACGCTTTGCGCTATGCCCGCAGAATCAATCAGACAAAGTGTGATCTCCTTTCTCAAATGAGCAGTGAAATCCGAATTCCCATGAACGCCATCATCGGAATGAGCACCTTAGCCGCGGCTCATTCCGATGATGCGGAATACGTGGAAAGCTGGCTGAATAAAATTTCCGGTTCCGCCAAGCATCTTCTGGAATTCGTCAACAACGCGCTGGATCTGTCTAAAATTGAAAACGGCTGGATGGATATCGAAGCCCAGCCCTTTCCCTTACAATCTCTGCTGGATTCCGTCATTTCCGTCATTCGTTCCCAGTCATCTGCAAAAAAACAGGACTTTTCCGTGCGGCTTCCTCAGGAACTGCCCGAATCCCTGATCGGCGATACGCTGCACCTGTATCAAATTCTGATTAACCTGCTTTCCAGCGCCGTGACCTTCACTCGAGAGGATGGTCAAATCGAGCTGATGCTCACCGAGAAGAATCACAAAACCGAAGGCCGGATCGGTTTCATCTTCACCATCACAGGCAACGCGGACCACGTGAATTCGGAGCTCTATGACGCGCTTTTCGATCCGCTGCGTCAGGAGAGCAGTGTGGGAACCGAGCCCTACGCGGAAATCGGTCTGAAAATGGCTATTACCCGAAACCTCGTCGCCATGATGAACGGAACCCTCCACGTGGACAGTGAATCCAACGGCGACATCACCTTTACCCTGGAACTGGCCTTCGACTCCGGGATCGGGGAGCCTCTCGCCGACACCTCCGTCGACGTGGAGGACCTCAAGGTTCTGGTCGCCGACCGCAGCCGGGAGGATGGCCTGCAAGCTTCCATTTTCCTTCAGCAAATCGGTGTTCAGGCGGATTGGGTACTGTCGGGAAAGGATGCTGTGGATCGAATCATCGACGCTCATAAAAAAAATGAAGACTACGACGTCTGCTTCCTCGATTGGTCGGAGAAGGAAGATGGCCTGGAGATCATCCGGCGAATCCGCCGGTTTGCCAGCGGCGAAGCCCCGGCAATCATCCTCTTTACCCACGATTGGGCGAGCATCGAAGAGGACGCTCGAAGAGCCGGCGCCAACGGTTTTCTGTCCAAACCGCTTTCTCAATCCATTTTGTACAACACACTAGTTTCCCTGACTCGAGAGACGGCCGATTCCGCTGTCTGCGAAGAAAGCTCGGTGGATTTTCACAACCGGCGTTTTCTGATCGCGGAAGACAACGCGCTGAATCTGGAGCTGGTCGCGGAGCTTCTCCGGCGGACCGGAGCGGAGGTGGACTGCGCCGCCACCGGCGCCGCCGCCCTGCGGCAGTTTATCAGTCATCCGGAAGGGACCTATGACGCGATCCTCATGGATATTCAGATGCCCGAAATGAACGGTTATCAAGCGACGATGGAAATCCGCGCCCTGAACCGCCGGGACGCCAAATCCGTTTCCATCATCGCCATGACCAGCAACACCTACACCGAAGATGTGGTTGCCGCCCTAGCCTCGGGAATGAACGGACACATCGCCAAGCCCATCGATATGAATATCATCTATCGAACACTGCAAACCGAGCTGAATCGGATTCCCTTTGGCGGAACCATCGAAAACTAAATTTGCGGCGATCGTTCCGCTGCTTCCATTCCTTCATTTTTCAGAGGACCCGGGATCACGATGTGGAAATATTCGGCGAGTATCTTCCGCAGCTCTTCGGGACTCTCTATTTTTCGCCGTTCCCGCACCTTTCCCCTCGCGTAAAATTTCAACTCGTCTCCCCGTATGGTGACGCTGCAGTCCTCCCGATAGATGGACAGCTTCTTTCCTTTGTTGATGGGAGAGAGCGGATGGAGGTCGCAGAACACCGTGGGCATCACAAAATCCAGATCCAGCTGAGGTTCCTCCGTGAAGCCCAGCAGCCGTTTCCAAGGCTTTTCTTCCTCCCGCTGCCACAGCAGCCAGCCCCAGAAGGAATCTCTGGTGAATCGATAATCGCAGCAGCCGTCCCGCTGAACGAAATCCTCTTCCAGCAGCAGGGGAACACGAGGCCGCTCGCTGTTCACCCCCACATCCGTAAAATACCGTTTGGTCCCCAATTTCACGCACATCACCCGGTGACGGCGCATTTGCACCGGTTCGCTCTTGGATATGATCCGACAGGCATAGCTGTCCACTTCAAAGCCCACGCTTTCCAGCAGCCACGCGTAGAGCCCGTTGAGCTCAAAGCAAATTCCGCCTCGGGGCTGTTCGATCAGCTTGTGAAACAGATCCTCATGAGACAGTGAAGTGATCCGGCCGTTGATCGAATCCAGATTTTCATACGGAATCTTCAATAGATGCTGATGGTGGAGACGAGTGAGCGTTTCCAGGTCCGCGGCGACGGGGCCTGTGAGCTCCAGTTTATTGAAATAGGCTTTTTGCTGTTCTTCGGTCATCCTTTGGTCGTTATGGGACATGTCGTAATTCACAGGCTTCCTCCCCTTCCTCTATTCAAACGCGTTCTCCATTTCATCCGCTTCCGGGGAAAACCGATCTTTGCGCAGTCGATACTTTCCACGGTAATAGTCAAAGGCGCGTTTAAACTCTTCGGTGGATTCCATTCCTTCCCGCGCTTCCTTGTGATGCAGGTCAAAATCAGCCTTCCGGCAGTATTGTATGATGTACAAGGCAATATTGGAGCAGTGATCCGAAATCCGTTCCATATTGGTGAGCAATTCCAAGAAGGAGATTCCCGCCTGCATATTGCAGATTCCCCCGCAGAGTCTGGCGATGTGCTCTTCACGGATATCGTATTGCAGCCCGTCAATCACCTCTTCCAGCGGTTCCACGTTCCGGGCGTTTTCCATATCCTTCTTCTCGTAAGAATCCACCGTAATGTCCAAAATCTCCGTCACCGCCCGCACCATCACGCCCAGCTGCCGGTTGGCGTCCGCGGAGAAGGTGATGTGGCTGTCGTGATTGAGCACCGCCACATCCATGATATTGACCGCCCGATCGCCGATTCGTTCCAAATCCACAATCGTATGCAGCATCTCCGTAGCCAGACGATTGTCATCCTCGCTGAGGTTCAGTGCCGTCAGCTTGACGATATAGTTTCCGATGGCGGTTTCGTAGCGGTCGATCAGCGTTTCCCATTCCGTAATTTCGTCCACTCGTTCCTCGGTGTAATCCGTGAACAGTCTCATGGACTCCACAAAGTTTCTGCGCGCCAGCCTGGCCATGGATAAAACGGTGCGGACGCACTGTTCCATCGCCAAATTAGGCGACGCCAGAAGCAGATCGTCCAGCAGGTCCAGCTCCTGCTCTCCCGGTAGGTTGGACTTGTCCTTCACGAAGCGTTTGGAGATCCCGATGATGGGATTTACGAAGGGCAGCAGCAGCAGCGCCGTCACAAAATTAAACAGGGTGTGGAAATCCGCGATGTTCCCCCTGCTCACCGTGTCATTCCAGAAGGGCAGCCCTACCAGCGCGTTGAGAGAGTAAATCCCCACGAAGAAAATCAGCATCCCCAGCACATTGTTCAGCACGTCGATAAACACCGCCCGCTTGGCGTTTTTCTTCGAACCGATACTGGCCAGCACCACGGTGATGCATTTGCCCACATTCATTCCCAGCACGATGGGAATCGCCGAGGAATAGGTGATGGCTCCCGTCACCGACAGTGCCTGCAAAATTCCAATGGATGCGGATGAGCTCTGAAGGAGAGCCGTCATCACCGCTCCCAGCAGAATTCCCAGAAAAGGATTTTTCAATAACAGGATTCCATCTATAAACCAAGTGGAATCTTTTATGGGCATCAGAGTGGATTCCATGGTGGTCATACCGAAAAAGATGGTACCCAGGCCTAGAAGAATCATCCCAAAGTCCCGTTTTCTCCGTTTTTTAGAAAATAAATTGAGACAGGCCCCCACTCCGATGAGAATTGGCCCGAAAGAAGATGGTTTCAACAGGGAAAGCAGGAAATTCGCGTCGTTGAGATCTCCTAAACGCAGGATCTGCGCCGTTACGGTGGTCCCGATATTCGCTCCCATCACCACCGGAACCGCGTTGCCCAAAGCGATGATTCCGGAATTGAGCAGGCCCACCACCATGATGGTGGTAGCGGAGGAGCTCTGGATCACCGCCGTTACGCCGGTACCCAGCAGCACGCCCTTCACTCGATTACTCGTAAGACGTTCCAGCATTTTTTCCAGTTTCGCGCCGGCAATCTTTTCCAGA
>CAUHLX010000196.1 GCA_959606705.1 uncultured Bacillota bacterium
GGACTGGAATCAAAACTTTCGGACTTATTCGGTGACCGCGAGCCTTCAGAAAGCTCCCAAGGTGACCAAGCTGGAGTTTCAGGACAGTACGGGGGCGCCGCTGACCGCACCCGGAAATGCCATCTCATTTAAGGGAGACACGGTACGGGTGAGGCTGACGGGCACCAATCTGGAAAACATACGGGATTCGGTCTCCACATCACCGGAGAAAGGAAAATACGTGGTGGAATTCAAGCCGGACCTTGCGGCGGGGGAAGCGGAGCTTCTGACCGCCGAGGCGATTTTGGCGCAGGACGGCGGTACCCTGATCGCGGAGTTGGAGATTCCGCCCAATCCGTCCCATTCGGCAGAACGCACCTATCAGATTACGGTGAGGGCGAGCGGAGTGGTGCAGAATGTTTCCGGCCCTTCCGTGCTGCAGGTAGGGATTCGTCCCGACAGTGACAACCGCATTGCCGAATTTGCCATTCCCGGCCAGAAGAGTTCGGAAATCTTGGAGGGGGCCACCGGAGGCAGCATCCTGATCACGATGCCGGTGGGAACGCTGGCAGCATCCATGTCGGCTATCGTCCCCGCAGTGACACTGAGCAGTCTGACCTCCGATTACACGCCAAAGGGAGAGGTGGACTTTACCCAGGCGGTGATCACTGCAAGTGGAATGACCACTGCCCCCACACCGGCGGCGTTTACGGTGACGGCACTGGACGAGACGGAGCGGGTGTATCAGGTATCCATAGCAATCGAAGTGCAAACCTCTCGACATAAAAGCAGAAAGAAGAAGGTCACAACCACAGCGGCCATTACGGCCGGCGGAATCGATTCGGTTTGGGTTCCCGACTGGTGGAGCGACGGTTATCTCAGTGGCTATGAGGACGGAAGCTTTCGGCCGGACCAGTCTGTGACACGTGGAGAGACGGCGATTATGCTAGCGGATCTGTGGACGCGGGCTCATCCCGATTGGCGCGCTGACCTAGCCGATACACCACAGAAAATTTTCTCGGATGCGAGGCCCGGAGCTTGGTACTCGGAAGCCATCGAATGTGCGGCGACGGCCGGTCTGATGAGCGGATATGAAGACGGCACCTTCCGACCGAACCAGTCCATTTCCAGAGAAGAGTTCACCGTGGTGCTCATGCGGTTCGGAGAGGAGCTCTCCGGTTCGGCGATCACGATAGAAGGGAAAAGTGAAAGCGGCGCAGCGGAAGGGACTCCTGGCGAAAAGGATGGCGATGAGATCGAGAAACTTTTGGATTGGAACGATGTTTCCGGCTGGGCATCGAGAGCGATGACAGAGGCCTATTCCGCGGAATTGATTCACGGATACGAAGACGGTTCCCTGCGCCCCGGCGCACAGGTTACTCGGCGTGAAGCGGTGGCTCTGGTTAACCGCATGCTTCGCTTGGATGTCAAACGTCTTTCGGAGAAGGTGGAAACAGTATTTCCCGATGTTTCGAAAACGGACTGGGCTTACGATGACATACTGGCCGCAATCCGAGACCGAAATAAGTGACGAGGCGCAGCGGCTGCCGCTGTCACTGCCACTGCCACGGTTGAAAACAGTTTAATAGTCGTTCCCGGAGGATAAAAAAGGATGCTGCAACATTAAGCTTTGCAGCATCCTTTGACGATTGGTAATTTTTACGATGTCTCACATCATTGATCCGCTTTACCGGCGGGTTGACCCTCTTTCAGTAAAAGCAAGGCGGCCCTCTTAGCGAAATCGTTTGCGGTGAGAAACAATTCCTGGAGGGTTCGTACTTCCTCAAGCTGCTGATCGTTGGAATAGGGGCGTCCTACCAGTTCATCCAGACGAATTTTATAAAGATCCGCCAGAGAAATCAACGTACAAAAATTAGGTCGATTAGTCCCTTCCTCATATCTGGAATAGGTCGATCTCTGGATCTGGAGATAATTCGCCACATCTTGCTGGGTCATTTTAAAAGATTTGCGATATGTCTTTAAGTTTTCATATAAACGATGCATCCGATTACCCTCCATACTTAACGGTTATGGGTCGTGTTTATTGTGTGTATTTAGGCCATAATCATTTTTAACTAAGGATATGATACCTGCTTTTCACCTCATTGGCAATAGTTTTGCGATAAAAAGATACAAAAATGTAGAAAAGAATAGACAATAATGTGGAAAATATAAACAATATACCTCATAAATTATGGGATATTCGGACGATATGAAACAAATTAATAACATTATTCAATAATATAAGTGTATATTCTACATAAAAAAGATAAATAATGGGATAAAAAAGAGAAATGTGCGATAATATCTAAATATATGTTCGAAATTGTAGACAAATAAAAAAATTGATATATATTAAATTTATATAGACTGTGTGAAGTCTATTCATTTTCTATGAGAAAGGGTGCAGTATAAATGTTTGAACGAAAAAAGAAAAAAGGAGAGTCCGATCGTATGGCAGGCCGCGGCGCTGCGATTCGAGGGGTCCGGAGGGAAGACAGCAGGCAAAGAAAAGAATACGGAATAATATTTCGATTTTTCCACAAAAAAGATTTAGAAAAAAAGAAGCTCACCTGCACCCGGGAGCATTTTTCTACGAAAATGAATAGTGTAAAAACAATAAACGATAGACATAAAAAATATGAAAAACCATTAGCCATTATGCTGATGGTTTTTATGTTGTTCAATGACTGTGCATACGCCTCGGAGCTTTATACGGGGAGCTGGGACCACGATCCCTCGGAGGCCGTGCAGGCTCAGGGAACCGAGGACCAGACCACCGGAGCTGCGGTGGAGCTGCCTGCGATGATAGTGAGTCCGGAGGAAGTGCTTTTCGAGAAGAGCGGAGAGACCAAGGAGGTTACCGTGTACTACGATGTAACCTCCAATCCCGTGGGCAGCGAAGCGGAGGCACAGGCCCTGGCGGAGGTCCTCCAGGGGGCCGGCAATCGTCTGATTCGCTGGAAGAGTGAAGATCCGCGGCTGTTGATTGGTTCTCCCCAGGTGCAGCTGGTCACCGGTTCGCTGGAGGAGGAGGCGGACGTTCGTCACCTGTTCATTGCCAGCACGGTGGAAATGAAATGGACCGGCAGCGAGGAGGAAGCCGTGGCCGCGGGGAAATACCAGGAGGCCTTGTTTCAGGCGGAGTTCTGTCCCGAGGCCATCTGTGTGGGAGAAAACGGGGCCGTTCTCAACGGAGTGGCCGATCTGGCCGGGAGCCTCAATGATTCCCTGTCCGAAATTTGGACTGGGAGCGATGTAAAGGCCAAGGAGGATACGGGGAGTTCAACCCAAAAGATGGAACAGGTGTCGTTTCGCAAGGAGATAAAGCTGGAGGATGTGCTGAAAGCGGGACAGAACCCGGTCAGTGTCAATTCCGGCGTGCTGAAGGCCGTATCCGCGGAGCAGAGCGAGTCTGCCAGAGAGGCCGTCAAGGCGCTGAAGCCCGCGGCGGTCTCGGGGAAGGCGTATTTTTCACCGGCGGTTCTGAATTCCGGTGCGGCGGGCGCTTCCGGCGGCCGGGGAGGTTCCGGCGATCAGAACGGTTCCACGGAGATTCATCAGGTGAACTCGGAGGATCTGGACCCGGAAACCCGCAAGCTCATCGAGGAGATGAAGGCGGCCAACAGCCAGGAAAGTGCCGGAACCGGCACCACCGAGGAAGAGATGATTCAGCAGATCAAAGAGGCGGGCTCCGTGGAGCTGGCCAAATTCCTGATTGAGCTGTATGACGAGATGGGTTATACCCCGCTCACCTGGGAGGAACTGGAGAGCTGGGGTCTTGACGTTGACGCGCTGAGAGAGGAAGGCTTAGTCCTTCGTCTCGACATGGATGACATAGAAGGAACCGAGGAAAACGTTGGCAATGAAGAGTTTGATATGAACACGGTGGACTTGTCCGGACTGAATCTGCTGTCCGGCTCCGATTCCACAGAGGAAACCACGGGTGGTGCCGTGGGAGAATCAGACGAGAAGGCGACTGCAAATGAGGAAGTGTCTTCTGATATCGATGCGGAGGATGAGCAGGTGAACGGGGAACCGACCGCAGCCATTGGCGATGACCGCTCCTCTAGTGAGGAAGAGTCGGGAGTGATGGAAGAAACCTCCGATGAGGTTTCGGAGAATAAGGAAGCTGCCTCTGTCAGCGAGCTGGCCCCGGAGACGCCGGAGCAGACTGTGAACACGGCCTCGGCAATCCTGGCTGAGGACAATAAGAACTCGGATATGGAAAATGAGACCATGACGGCTGTCGATGAGGTATCAGCTGCGGATAATCCGATTGTGGCGGCGGATGAATTTGAGGCGGCGCCGCAGGCTCTGAAAGCTGTGGAAGAATCCATGCCGGAGCCAAAGAATTTGAGTGCTGCGGAAGAGAACATGGCGGCCCCGCAAACCTTGAACGCTATGGAAGAGCATGAGGCTGTGCCGCAAAATCTGAGTCCTATGAATGAGCTTGAGGCGACGCCGCAGGATGCAAGTGGGGACGAGATCGTGAAGGACGTGGATCAGGACGAGAACACGACATCCCAGGCTCTGACGGCCGGTACCGAAGAGCAGACCGAAGCAGCGCCAGCTGTAGAGCCGGAGGCCGAACAGGCTCCGACGATGCTCAGCGACGGCGCGGCGCCGCGGGCGACCACCTACGATGTGTACCACAATCCTATCACGTTGAGACTGGAAGTGGGAGAATCCTATTCCAGCAGTGCGGTATTTCAGGCACTGGCACAGATCGTGGATGGAACGACAGGAAGCGTAACCAGTGTGTCATCCAGTAACACTACTGTGGCGACGGCAAATACCACTTCAATTGTAGGGAAGTCCTGGGGGACGGCTAATGTAATCGGTTACATCGGTGGGGAATATTTTTTGTTAAAAGTTGAGGTAAGACCGGCTGGAACGGTGGCGACCCCACAGATCGCCCTAGCCTCTCAGACCGGCTATGCGTTGAAAGCGGACGGAACAGTATGGTCTTGGGGAAGCGGGGTCAATTATGCGCTGGGAAATGGGACATACAATACCAGTCCTGTCCCAGTTCAAGTGAAAAAGAATTCTAGTACCCCCTTGACTAATGTGGTACAGATTATTGCTTATTATGAAGGCTGCTATGCACTGGCAACGGACGGAACCGTCTGGTCCTGGGGGTATGCTGGTTATGGTACACGGGGATATGGATCTACCTCCTCAAACTCCTATGCTACACAAGTAAAGAAAAGCAATAGCGCTTCTCTCACAGATATTGTTCGGATTGGTGCTGCACAGTATAACGGATATGCCATGGATACACTGGGTTATCTATGGGCTTGGGGGAATAACTCAAACGGTCAAGTGGGAAATGGCATGATGGGGTCTAGCTATCATGCGACTTATGCCGTGAAAGTTCTGGGTGGAGAAAGTGGAACAACATTTCTTCCCGGTATCATAGATGTAAAGGGCGACGCCAATGCTGTTATTGCCTTAATGGGGAACCAAACGGTTTACACGTGGGGGAAGCCAAATAGCAGCCTAGGAAATCAAGCGAGCGCAACGTCAAGCAGTAAACCGGTACATGTCGTAAAAGGAG
>CAUHLX010000197.1 GCA_959606705.1 uncultured Bacillota bacterium
TGGTGAAAGCGGGACTTCAGACAGGGAAACTGCCGGAAGTCCTTAACTTTTCCGAGCCTCAGGCTCTGGAGGATATTTTTCTATCCTACTACGAGGCGGGCAGCGACGTGGTGTCCACTCATACCTTCGGCGCGAACCGTTACAAGCTTGCGGACTCCGGCTATACGGCGGAGCAGGTGATCACCCAAGGGGTCAAGCTCGCCCGGAGCGCGGCGGACAAGGCTTCCGCCCGACTGGCCGCGGAAGGGAAAACCCCGGACGAAGCGCAAAAGTACGTGGCTTTGGACATTGCCTCCATCGGCAAGCTGCTGGCCCCTTATGGGGAGCTGACCTTTGATGACGCTTACGGCATGTTCCAAGAGCAAGTGATCGCCGGAGAGAAGGCCGGAGCGGATGTGATTCTCTTTGAAACCTTTACCGATCTGGCGGAGCTGAGAATCGCGGTTCTGGCGGCGAAGGAGAACACCGATCTCCCGGTATTCTGTTCCGTCACCTTCGAAGCGGACGGACGGATGCTCATGGGAACGGACCCGCAAACCATGGTCAACGTGCTTCAAGACCTGGGTGTGGACGCTCTGGGTGTCAACTGTTCTCTGGGACCGGCTCAAATGATCCCCATCGTAAGGGAGATTCTTTCCTGCAGCCGGATTCCCGTTTTGGTACAGCCCAACGCCGGACTTCCGAAAATAGAAGACGGACAAGCCGTCTACGACGTGAGTGTGGCGGAGTACACGACGAGTATGCTGGAGCTGCTGGAAGCGGGAATCTCCATCGCCGGAGGCTGCTGCGGCACCGGTCCGGAATATATTAAGAGCTTGACGGAAAGCATAAAGAAATTAGGCGATGAAGAAGCGCGGAGAAGGTTTCCCGCTCTTCGGGGAGAAGTGGGAAGGGCTCGGCCTTTCACAGCGGCCAGCTCCGTGACCAAGACCGTCCGTCTGGACGAACGGGTTCGAATCATCGGAGAACGGATCAATCCCACCGGAAAAAAGGCATTGAGAGAAGCGCTGAAGTCCGGCGATTATACTTATATGGAAAACGAAGCCATCCGCCAGGTGGAGGCCGGGGCGGAGATTTTGGATATCAATGTGGGACTGCCCGAGATCGATGAAAAGGAAGCCATGCTGGAAGCGGTGAACCGGGTGTCCGGCGTGGTGGACGTTCCCCTGCAAATCGACAGCGCCGATCCTCTGGTACTGGAAGCCGCGGTTCGGAGCTATCCGGGCAAGGCCATCATCAATTCGGTGAACGGGAAGCAGTCCGTCATGGAAGCGGTGTTTCCCATCGCCAAGAAGTACGGTTCTTGTGTAGTAGCTCTTACGCTGGATGAAAAGGGGCTGCCGGGAAATACGGAGGAACGGCTGATCATCGCGGAACGGATCATAAACAAGGCGGCCGAATATGGGATCGGACCGGAACGGATCATCGTGGACTGCCTGACCCTGACGGTTTCCGCTCAGCAGAGCGCGGGCACGGATACCTTGGAAGCCATCCGGCAGGTCAAGGCGAGGTTTGGGGTCAAGACCACCCTGGGGGCCAGCAATGTCTCCTTCGGTCTGCCCGAACGAAAGCTGATCAACCGGACGTTTCTGGCCATGGCCTTGTCCGCCGGGCTGGACGCGCCCATCACGGACCCCACGGTCCCCGAATACGTGGACACCATCCGCGCCTTTGAGGTTCTGGCAAACAAGGATTCAGAATCCACGGAGTTTATCGAATACTGTAAACGGGAGAAGCCCTCTCAACGGCCGGGAGCGGCCGGGAGCGGAAGTGAAACCGGAAACCGGACGGCCGCGGCCGCCGCGAAAAGCTCTGCCGGGACGGCGGAGCTCGCCGCGGGCGAGGCGGGTGGGACCGCCGCCGGCGGTACGACGGAAATCGATGCGCCCGGTCGAGACGAGAGAGAATTTGAAGAAATCATTCTCAACGGTTACGTACGGCGGGCCAAGCCGGCCGTAAGCAAGCTGCTGGAGACGAAAAAACCGCTAGAAATCGTAGAAGGACTGATCATTCCCGCCTTGACCAAGGTGGGCAAGGATTATGAGAGCGGTGCGAAGTTCCTGCCGGAGCTCATCCGGGCGGCCGATACGGTGCAGAGTGCGTTTGAGGTGCTGCGGGAGGCCATGAAGTCCGCGGGCGAGGAAATCTGCTACGGGACGGTGGTGGTGGCTACGGTGCGGGGAGATATCCACGACATCGGCAAGAACATCGTCAAGGTGATTTTGGAAAACTACGGATATCGGGTAATTGACCTAGGCAAGGACGTGGCGGTGGAGGCCGTGGTAGCGGCGGCCAAAGAGCATCAGGTTAAGCTGGTGGGTTTGTCGGCTCTGATGACGACCACGGTCGTCAATATGGAAGCCACGATCAAGGCATTGGCCGAGGCTGGTGTCTCCTGCAAGGTAGCGGTGGGCGGAGCGGTGCTCAACGCGGTTTATGCGGAGAAAATCGGGGCGGATTATTACTGTCGGGACGCGCTGGACACCGTTCGGGCGGCGGACGAAGTATATAAATAGCTGCGAACGCGCAGCGGATGGAACTAGAGGAGGGAAGACCAAGTGGAAAGACCGGGCTGGGACGAATATTTCATGGAAATGGCGGAGGTGGCGCAGAAACGTTCCACCTGCTTGCGGCGCAAGGTAGGAGCGGTGATCGTCAAAGACAATCGAATCATGGCGACAGGGTATAACGGGGTGCCGACCGGCATCGCGCACTGCGAGGAACGGGGCTGTCTGCGGGAACAGATGAAGGTCCCCTCCGGACAGCGGCACGAGCTGTGCCGCGGTCTGCACGCGGAACAGAACGCGATCATTCAAGCGGCTCATCTGGGGCAGAGTATCGCGGGAGGAACGCTGTACTGCACCAATCAGCCTTGTGTGATCTGCGCCAAGATGATCATCAACGCCGGGATCAAACGGATCGTGATCAAAGACGGGTATCCGGACGAGTTGGCGGAGGAAATGCTGGCGGAAGCGGGTTTAAAGGTAGAATTGATTTCTCAGCTCCTTTCAACGGAAGAAAAAGAGAGACAGCGATAGGGGTAAAGGATCGGAAAAGCGGATTGACGCATTTCGGTCGGGATTCTAGTGGGGAAGGAGATTATAATGAGCTTTAAAATGTTTTTCCTGGTGCCTTTTGCGATTGCGCTGGTGATCGCCTTCGTAATGACGCCTGTGGCCATTCGCCTGGCGCCGAAAATCGGAGCGGTGGATATCCCCAAGGACAACCGGAGAATGCACACCAAGCCCATGCCTCGATTCGGAGGAATGGCCATCTTTTTGGGGACTATGGTCTCGCTGATTCTGGTTTGGAGGTATTTCCTGCCGGAGCTGGTTTCCGGCTGGGAGGGCTACGGGCTGATGGAATATCCTTGGTGGGAAGAGGATGTCATCAGCAAGCTGTCAGGGATTTTGATCGGCGGTGTGCTGATCTACCTGGTAGGTGTGGTGGACGATTTGAAGGGGATGCCCGCCAAGGTGAAATTTCTCTGTCAGATGATCTGCGGAGCGGTGGTATATGTGTTCGGTGTGCGAATCACCTTCTTTACCAACCATTTCGGGTCGGACGGCCATATTTTCCTTTCGGGCGTGGTGAGTTTCCTGGTGACGATCATCTGGATCGTGGGGATCACCAACACCATCAACTTGATTGACGGATTGGACGGATTGGCCGGCGGCGTAGCCGCCATCGCCTCCTTTGCCATCGCGTATACCGCGTATATTCACGGACTGTATACCGTGTCGCTGGCCATGCTGGCGGTCGCGGGCGGTGCGTTAGGGTTTCTGCCCTTCAACTTTCATCCGGCTAAAATTTTCATGGGAGACAGCGGATCGTTATTTTTAGGGTTCATGCTGGCCTCTATGTCTATCGTGGAACCGGTGAAGGGAGCCACGGTGCTGGCCACGGCGGTTCCCGTGCTGGTGCTGGGCGTGCCCATCTTCGACACGGCCTTTGCCATTCTTCGCCGGATCATCAACCGCCGTCCTATTATGGAGGCGGACAAAGGGCACCTGCACCATCGGCTGATGGCGGCGGGGCTGGGCCAGCGGCGATCTGTCCTGACGCTCTATGGAATCAGCGGAATCATGGGAGTGGCGGCGATCCTGTTCAGCCGGGATTTGTGGCTGGAATCCTTCGGGCTGTTCTGTCTGGCGGCGAATTTCATCTACATCTTCCTCACGGATTCCGCGAGTCCACTGGTTCGGATCAGAACGGGAAATGACGGCGGCGAAGCGGCGAAAGGAGACGACAAATGAAGGTAATGAGCGTATTCGGCACTCGGCCGGAAGCGATTAAGATGGCCCCTTTGGTGACGGCGCTGGATCGAGATCCGGATCTGGAATCGGTGCTGTGCGTCACCGCCCAGCATCGGGAGATGCTGGACCAGGTCTTGGATTTATTCGAGTTGAAGCCGGACTACGATTTGAACCTGATGAAGCCCAATCAGACCATCGGTCAGATTACGGCCGGAGTGTTGGGAGGCATGGAGGACGTTCTGAAGAAGGAACGGCCGGACATCGTTCTGGTTCACGGAGATACCAGTACCAGCTTCGTGGCGGCTCTGGCGGCGTTCTATCAGCAGATTGCGGTGGGGCACGTGGAAGCGGGTCTGCGCACCTACGATAAATATTCACCCTATCCCGAGGAGATGAACCGGCAGCTCACCGGACGCCTGGCGGATCTGCACTTCGCTCCCACGGAGCGGAACCGTCAAAATCTGCTGCGGGAAAACGTAGCGGACCAGCGGATTTTCGTCACCGGGAACACCGTCATTGACGCGCTGCTTACGGTAACGGACAAGCCTTATGAGTTTGAGGATGAAACTCTGGCTTCCATGGATTTTGAAAAGAAGAGGGTGATCGCGGTCACCTGTCACCGTCGGGAAAATCTGGGCGAAAACATGGTCCATATTTTCAGCGCCATTCGGGATATCGCCGAGGAATTCGACGACGTGGAGGTCGTTTATCCGGTTCATATGAATCCCAAGGTCAGAGAGACGGCGGGAGAGATTTTGGCGGACTGCCGCAACGTGCACCTGATCGAGCCGTTACAGTATCAGCCTTTTTCCAATCTGATGGCCAAGTCTTATCTGATCATCACGGATTCCGGCGGGATTCAGGAGGAAGCGCCTTCCCTGGGCAAGCCCGTTTTGGTGGTGCGCCGGGAAACGGAGCGCCCGGAGGCGGTGGAAGCGGGAACGGTGGCGTTGGCGGGGGTGGAACGGGATACCATCTACTCCATGACCAAGGAGCTTTTGGTGAGCAAAGAACGTTATGATAAAATGGCCCACGCGGTGAATCCCTACGGGGATGGAAAAGCCTGCGGCCGAATTCTGGAAGCATTGAAAACAGCGTCTCTTCGACGCTGATCGAAAGTAGGAGGGGGACGCTTGAAAGAAAAAAACGAAATTACCATCGATAGCCGAACTCTCTATAAGACTCTGGCAACGGTAGCGCTCCCCATTGCGCTGCAGAGCCTGATTGCGTCTTCGCTGAGCCTGGTGGACAGCCTGATGGTTGGGAGCCTGGGGGAAACG
>CAUHLX010000198.1 GCA_959606705.1 uncultured Bacillota bacterium
GAGACTGGTGGATTTGTGGGCGGAAAAAAACGGCCTCACCGATCATCCTCCCATCGAACAGCTCCGCAGCATGGCGGTGCTGTATGACACACTGCCGGAGTTCCTTCAAGCAGTCACCATGGGACGGGAAAGCGATGTCCTGCGCAGCGGAACACGCTCCCGCCCTTCCGACGCCGTAACGCTCATGACTCTCCACGGCTCCAAGGGCTTGGAGTTCCCCGTGGTATACGTCTGCGGGGTCAACGCGGGCTTGATGCCCTCCCGCTTCTCCGAAGAAGATCTCTCCGAGGAACGCCGTCTCTTTTACGTAGCCATGACTCGCGCCAAGGATCGGCTCACACTTCTGACCTACGGAGAGCCGTCGCCCTTTCTGGCCGAGCTCCCGCCGGAATTTCTGGAGCAAGCCCCGGCGCACCGGCCCGACGCCGACGGAAAACAGCTCTGTTTCTTGAAGCTCTAGATTCAGAAACTCTTTTCAGAAAGGAAAAGGAGAACACCGCTCTATTGTACCGGTCTTCCTGTCATGGTAGGATGGTTCCATACCAAAACTCGGAGGAAACATACCATGAGTCATTTAACAAAATACGGCGCCGGCGAGCGCTTTTTCCAGGAAGCCACTCTCTATCCGGAGCTGCATCTGGCACGCGTGATTTCACAATATAAAGGTTTATATAAAATTGCCGCGGAGGATGGGGAATTTCTGGCGGAGATTTCCGGCAAATTCCGCCACCGGGCGGCCTGTCTGTGGGATTACCCGGCCGTCGGTGATTTCGTGATGATCGACCGTCCGAGCCACAGCTCCGGTAACGCCATCATCCACCAAGTGCTGACCCGAAAAAGTGTCTTTGAACGGACCGCCGTGGGCCTGGACAACGAAACGCAGGTCGTAGCGGCCAACATCGATCTGGTCTTTCTCTGCATGTCGCTGAACAACGATTTTAATTTGAGCCGTCTGGAGCGCTATCTCTCCGTCGCCTGGGGAAGCCGAGCTGTGCCGGTGGTGGTCCTGACCAAAGCGGATTTATGCGAAGACCTGCCCGCCGTCTTGAGGGAAATTTCCCAAGTGGCCCCCGGAGCGGATATCGTGACCACCTCCAGCTTCGATCAGGCCTCCTGCGATCAACTGCTTTCCTATCTCAAGCCCGGAGTGACCGCCTCCTTTATCGGTTCCTCCGGCGTAGGGAAATCCACACTGATCAACCGTCTGGCCGGCTGGGAACGGCTGACCACCTCGTCGATTCGGGAGGACGACGACAAAGGCCGGCACACCACGACTCGGAGAGAGCTGCTGATCCTCCCTCAGGGCGGCATCGTCATCGACACGCCGGGAATGCGGGAGCTGGGGGTGGAAGCCGTGGATCTTTCCCAGTCCTTTGCGGAGATCGACGAGCTGGCGGCACGGTGCCGCTTCCGCAACTGTACCCACACCGTGGAACAAGGCTGCGCCATTCTCGAGGCTCTGGAGGCCGGCACGTTGGACGAAAGGCGTTTTCGCAGCTACGAAAAGCTGGCGCGGGAGGCGCGGTATGACGGGCTGTCTTCCAAACAGATCGAAGCGGAAAAGATCAGCACCATGTTCGGAAGCAAGGCTGATATGAAACGCATGCGGGATCACCTGAAGCACAAAAATAAAAGAAGATAGAAGATAATAGTGTCTCTCCCATACGGATTCAACCGGGCGTTCGACTTTTTAGCGGAAATTCGATTTGGCGGTCGAAAAAACAGGTCTATTTTCGACCCCGCTTTCCGCTTTCGAAACAAAAAGTCGAAATGATCGGGAATTGACGCCTTTATCGGCTGTTTTCGATACATTTTGGTCAGAATTTATCATTTTTTTCGACCTAAATCGTGATTTTCGTTGAAAAGGTCGAAGCCATCGAAAAAGTCGAAGCCGCCGAAACGGTCGAAGCCGCCGAAACGGTCGAAGCCGCCGAAAAAGTCGAAGCTGTTGAAAGGTCGAAGCCGCCGAAACGGTCGAAAACAAAGAATAAAGCAGAATGCGAGACCCAATTTAGCTCGTGAAATGCTTCATCAAAAAATCAAAAGGAGGATCCGCGAGAAAGCATCTTGCGGATCCTCTTTTTTTGCATGGAATTTACGGTCCGGCGCTTCGCCGTTCCAATTTCCGGTCTGAAGACCGCTGCCCTTGTTCAAGTTTTCAGCTTGGCAACGATCCCGTAAATTGTTTTGACGGATAGAAAGTATTGATCCGCAAGACGTTCCGCCGAAATCCCGGAAGAATACTTTCGGAAGATCTCCCGATTTCGTTCCAGCGTCATCCGCTTGCTCTGACTTTTCGCCCCCCAGGGGCGTCGATTCATTTCCTTGCGGGGAATATAGATATATTCTCCGTCGATATATTCCTGAACCGCGGCCAGCAGCTCGTCCGGCAGGATTTCCTTTCCGTTTTGATAGCCCATTGCGCTTCCTCCTAACTTCATATGAAATCGATAGGATCGAGCGGCGGCTAGAATTCATTGTAAGCGTGCCTACGAATAACCGCCGCTATTCGCGCACAAGGTCCTTCCTGATATTTGCTCGTTTTATAAGTCAACACTCCTTTCCTGATTTTTATTATGCGGCAAACTCCCCTGCTTTTCAAGTGGGAATCACTGTCTCCAGCTTCCATTTTAGTTCTTGAGGCGTGCCCAAATAATCGCTTCTGATCTCGGCGCTCACCGCCTCCACCTCCGCCTTCAATTCCTGTGCGGAAAGACGTCTGGCCCCTTCTCCCCAAATGATCATTTGAACCAGCCGATCGGAGGTCGCTACGGTGACATCATAGTGTTCTCCCATTCGATGGACCGCTCTCTCGATATACTGATCCGCCGTCTCGGCTTCTTTTGTATAAATGACATACAAGTCCTGATATTTCAAAACAGATCCGGGATTGCCCGCCACTTTGTAGGCATCGAATACCAGAATCAGAGTTCCCCCCTTATATCCCTGATAATTTCCCAGAATTTCAATCAGCTTGTCCCGAGCGCCGTCCAGGCTGACCTCCGCCAGCTCCTTCAGTTCCTCCCAGGCAAAGATAATATTGTAACCGTCCACCAGCAGGTATTTTTCCCGATTGGCCGCCAAAGACGTTTTGGGACGATGGGTCGGCATCTCCGCCGTGCTCGCTCCGCGGACCCGTTTGGGAATCCTCTGCCGATTCCGTTCCCCTTTCCCGGTTCCGTAGGTCCGAAGAAAGATTTCCTCCAGTTCCTTCTCGTTGGCGTAGCCGGGAGCATTGCTCAAAAGGGGACCAGGACTCTTCTTTTTTGAGGTCTCGTCCTCCTCCGATCCGCCAAACCGCAGGCCGCTGTCCACGTGCATGTACCGCTCCACCTCTTCCCAGCTCACCGCAAAGCCCGCGCCGTGAGCGCAAAAGACCGAACCGGTGGGATGGTCCGTATCCCGTTCCGAATCGTAGCCTATGGCTTCTACGACAGCCTTCTCGTCGGCGCAGGGCTCATAGCCCTTCAGCGCCAGGAACAGTCGGCCCTGCCCCTTGGTATACGCGAGGACCTGCGCCTGATAATCGCTCATGGCGGACACCGGGGCGCTGCCTCGGACCGTGGACATGGTCCCCTCGCTCTCCGGCGGATCAAAGGTACCGTTCATTCTCTGAAGATCCGCGAGAGCCCGTCCCACCATTTCCGTGGGCACCTCCAGCTGAAATTCATACACCGGCTCCAGGAGCACGCTGTCCGCTTTCTTGAGACCCTGACGGACCGCCCGATACGTGGCCTGTCGGAAGTCTCCCCCCTCGGTATGCTTTTGATGGGCCTTTCCCGCCACCAGCGTGATCTTCATATCGGTAATTTCAGAGCCGGTGAGCACTCCGCGATGCTTTTTTTCTTTTAAATGAGTAAGAACCAGACGCTGCCAGTTTCGGTCCAGCTGGTCTTCTCCGCAACGGCTGTCAAAGTGCAGACCGCTGCCGGGTTCTCCGGGTTCCATCAAAAGATGAACCTCCGCGTAATGTCTGAGCGGCTCGAAATGACCGACCCCCTCCACCGGAGCGGCAATCGTTTCCTTGTAAACAATGCTTCCCGTCCCGAATTCCACGTCTACCCCGAAGCGTTCCCGAATCAGACTCTTTAATATTTCGAGTTCAATTTCTCCCATGACCTGGGCGTGGATTTCGCCGGACTGCTCGTCCCAAACGATGTGAAGCTGGGGTTCCTCCTCCTCCAGCTGCCGCAATTTCAGCAGCATCCCGTGAACCTCACAGGAGGGCGGCAACTGGAGACGATAGTTCAGCACCGGTTCCAAAAGCGGCGCGTCCGAAGCCTCCTCGCTTCCCAAACCTTCTCCCGCACGAGTCCGGCTGAGACCCGTCACCGCGCAGACCGTTCCCGCTTCCGCCTGATCCACCGCCGTAAACTGAGCCCCCGAGTAAATCCGGATCTGGTCCACCTTTTCCGGACGGGCCTCTTCTCCGTCCCGCCGGCCGCCGCCCCCACACTCCGGGCCGTCTTCCGCGCCGGCCGGACGGCCATTGGTCAAGGCCATCTTCACCTTCAGTATGCCGCCGGTCACTTTCAGATGAGTGAGGCGATTTCCCTGTCCGTCTCTGGTAATTTTATAGACCTTGGCCCCGAATTCCTCCCCATAGCCGGGAACGCGGAGATAGCGGGACAAACCGGTGAGAAATTCCTCCACCCCGGTGGTTTTCAGCGCCGAACCGAAATAGCAGGGAAAGACCCTTCTTTCCGCCACCGCCTCCGTCAACAGCCGCGGTTCGAGAGTCCCTGTCCGCAAGTATTCCTCCATTAACGCTTCCTCGCACATGGCCAGGTTTTCATAAAAGAGTTCCTGATGTTCGCTGTCCCCGAAATCCACACACCGCTCGTCCAGCCGTTTGTGCAGTTCGTCCAGCAGCCGTTCCCGATCCGCTCCCGCCTGATCCATCTTGTTGATGAACAAAAACACCGGGATTTCGTAATGGCTCAGCAGCCGCCACAGAGTCGCCGTGTGGCTCTGAACGCCATCCGCCCCGTTGATCACTAAAACGGCATAATCCAGCACTTGCAGCGTACGCTCCATCTCCGCCGAAAAATCCACGTGCCCCGGAGTGTCCAGCAGGGTGATTTCCAGGTCCCCCAGGGTAAACTGCGCCTGCTTGGAAAAAATCGTAATGCCTCGAGCCCGTTCCAGCGCATCGGTATCCAGGAACGCGTTTCCATGGTCCACCCGTCCCAATTTCCGAATGCTTCCGCTGAAATACAGGATGCTTTCCGACAAAGTCGTCTTCCCCGCGTCCACATGGGCCAGAATCCCCAAGACTATCTTTTTCGCTTTCATTTGCCAGTCCCTTTCTTTTCACGCTTTATTATATCCGGCTGAGGGACGAAAGACAATGCGCCGGCAAAGAAAAAGGAAGTCCCGCGGCCTTCCGGTCCGCAAGACTCCCTGTCGTGGAAGCGAATCGACTCAAACGTGGTCTTTTTTCCCACGTTTCACAGGATTGCTTTCATCCTTTTGGCCACTTTCCAGCACCACCTTGGCCATGCTCTGAGCAAACTCATGGGCGTTGA
>CAUHLX010000199.1 GCA_959606705.1 uncultured Bacillota bacterium
CCCCCGGGCGATCACCTGCCCGCAGAGTTGAGCCACACGCCGTATTTCGGCTTGAAACACCGTTTGGCCTTCCCTTACCAAGTCCGAATCGAAGGCTGCTCCTTCCACTCCTTTCATCCCTAAAAGCCGGTTCAGCTGTTCCGTGGTCTTAGCTGTGTGAGAACCTACCATTACAAGCCCTCCGCCAGGCCCCAACCCCAGTTCACTGGGGTTCAGCAGCCGCTTTTTCTCGATTCCGCCCAGCACGCGCACCAGTGAAGCCGCACAGCGGAACAAAAAGTGCTTTCCTTTGCGCAGCGCTCGGTACAGAGCAATGGCAAACACTTGCAAATCACAGTCGTCCACCGCATTTACAATGACCTTATTAAAACCGGTAACGGATAAAAGCAGCCGTTCCACCTGATCGATATCGATAGCCCGTAACAGTTCCAGGCTGATGCTCACCACATTTTCCCGCCGAAACGCGCCCTTCGTTTTTTCTTCCACATATTCCTTGAGATCAGAACTGCGGTATCCGAATGTAGGGTCTTCGGCAAATTCCGTGAGGCCCGCTGGTACCAGACGATCATCGTATCGCACGTAATGAACGTCTTTATAGGTATAGCGTCCTCCTTCTCCGAAGTAGGGGCAGAGGATTTCGCCATCGAAGATTTCTTCCCCGTTCCTCTCCAATTCTGCTTTCAGCGTATCGTTTTCCAGCGGAAAGTGACCCCGTAAAGTAGAATCGCTTCGACTGATGGCCAGAAATTTCCGATCGGTTTCTCGGGCTGCTCGGATGAGATTCCGAGCAATTTCCCGATGAGTTTCTCTTGACTGTGCAGCTGTCATCCCACGAGAGTTCGTCAAAACATAGAATAATTTTTGTGAGCCGCTCAGCCCCTCCTTCAGGCTTTCCACCCGCCAATCCGTATGGACAAATACTCCGTGAACCGTCTGAACTCCCGTAGGATCGTCATCCAGCACCACGATCTTGTGCGGGTCACTGCGTACTTCCTCCCACAGCTTCCGTTCCAGTGCATTCTGATCTGGCTTTCTCAAATCCGAAAGCTCTTTTACTTCCAATTCTTTTTCATTCATTCATTTCCTCCAATGTCCCTCTGTTATAACGAACCAGCATTTCCACCACGTTTCTCAGTTCATAGATTGAGATGATAAAAAAAGAAACCGGTACCGCCGCATATGCCCATACATAAGGAATTCCCAGGGCGGGCGTAGTCCTGCCCACGCTGTTGACCATCATGCGAATTCCCACATAGACCAGCATAAGTGACGCAATGTAGATCAGTACGCCAGATAGAACCGTGAAAAATTCGTTGATCGGCCGAGGCATTTTCTGCTTGAACACCACGATGCTTACATGCCCTCGATCGGCGGAAATGAATGAAACACACAAAAGCCCGAACCAGATCAGCAGCACCTTAAGAAGCTCCTCCGACCAGGTCAGAGAATCATTGAGAACATACCGATAGAAGACATGAAGCCAGGCGATGACCAGCATGGCACTTCCTACCGTCGTCAGTACCGCCAGCACTCCTCTTTGCAGTAGGGAGACCGTACGATCGAGAAATTTCAACATTTGGTTCCTCCTTTCCTGTTTGCGGCATCATCTATTCCACACCCTTCCCCACATCTCCCAACACCTGATCGATTCCGTTCAGAAATTGTTCCACATACTCTTGGCCCAATGCGTCTTCCACCGCCTCGACCACCACACCTTGAGACGCGTTTTTCATTTCGGTTCTCGCAGCTTCACTCAGATCCACAAATTCCATTCCCTTTTCTGTCAGCTTCGCCCGCAGCAGAGCTTCCCTCTGTTTGTTGCAGAAACGACTGTAGTTCTGAGCGATCATCGCGCCCTTCTGCAGGATCGTCCGATACTCGGCAGGCAGATCGTTCCACCAGTTCAGATTACAAACCAGCGGAAGAGAATCATAGATGTGTCCGGTCATGATCACATACCGCTGAACCTCAAACATATTTGCGTCCCAAACATTTGCCAGAGGGTTTTCCTGCCCTTCTACGATATTTTGCGACAACGCCATGTACAGCTCAGAATAGCTCACAGGGGTAGGGTTCGCCCCTAACGCCTGAAAGTCCAGCATGTGATTTGCCGCACTCATGGTGCGGATTTTTAAACCCTTCAGGTCGGAAAGCGACTCAATCCTGCGATTGGATGTGGTGACGTGACGAAATCCGTTTTCCATCCATGCCAGACCCTTCAGGCCCACCTCATCCAGGGTTCCCAGAATACCCTGTCCCACCGTACTATCTAAAACCATCCACGCCTGCTGATAGTTTTCAAACAGGAACGGAATGTCCAGTACCGAAAACTTTTTCTGATAGGTGGTAATCGGGGCGATGGACGCCGTACACATTTCCAGAGCACCGTCCTGTACCTGCTGCAGAACCGTATCTTCACTTCCCAGCTGTCCGTTGGTGAATACCTTGACTTGAATCTTGCCGTCCGATTCCCGTTCCACAAATTTTTTCATCTCATACATAGCCAGCGATTGTGGAAACGTTCCGGAATTATCCACGCTTACGCGAACGCTGACCTTATCCAGCTGCGACAAGTCATCCGCTGCGACGGCAGCCGCCTTTCCCGAGGTTTTCCAAAGCGTGGTACACATGCACAGAATCAGGAATACGCTGCCGATGCACAAGCATAGAACCATCAGGGTGGTAACCGTCTTCTTCATTTGTCCTTCCTCCCTTCTTCAATAGCCCATCATTGTGGGAATTGTGGTGGTGATCGCCGGTACGAAAGTAATCAGTAAAAGAATGGCCAAAGTCACCAGCAGATAGGGAATCGCCTCCCTCACCGTCTCCTCCACCTTGACACCGGCAATCGGGCTCGTGACAAACAGCGTGATGCCAAACGGCGGCGTGGCCAGTCCAACCACCAGGTTAATGCAGATGACCGCGGCAATATGGATCGGATCGATTCCCAGCGCCCAGGCAATCGGGGCGATGATAGGTGCGAGAATGACGATGGACGCGTAATCATCCATGAAGCATCCGGCAACCAGAAGCACTACGTTGACCAGAATCATAAATCCCCACCAGGGAAGATGGGACAGCGGATCGATCAGCGAATTCAGCACCTGTTCGTTGGCGATCGCCCAGGCAACCGCACTGCCTGCGCCCGACAAAATCAAAGCCAGACCCGTGGTCGTAGTGGTTTCCTTAAACAGCTGAGGAATTTCCTTCACGGAAATGCTCTTGTTGACCACGAAAGCTAAAAAAGCGCTATAGAGTACGGCCACGGCAGACGCCTCGGTGATGCTGAAGATCCCGCTGAAGATTCCTCCCAGAATGATAAGCGGGAGCAGCAGCGCCGGCAGCGCTTTCTTGGTCGCACGAAGGCGTTGATCCCAACCAACCTTTCCGTAGGACGGATAATCCCGTTTTACCGAAATGTGGTGAGCTACGGCCATCTGCGCTCCCGCAATTAAAACTGCGGGGATGACGGCGGCCATAAAAAGTCCGGTGATTGAGGTGTTTCCCACCGCATTGCAGTAGATGATCATCAGTACGCTAGGCGGCATGATCGGTCCCAAAAGGGACGCCGAGGACATGGTTGCTGCCGCAAACGCCGGGGAATAACCCTCTTTTTTCAACATGGGAATCAGAAACACACCCAGTGATGCCGCCGAAGCCACCGCCAGTCCCACAATGGAACCCATCAACAGGGAAGCGACGATCATCACCATTGCCACGGCCCCTTTAAATCGTCCCAGATACGCGTTGATGAATTCCACCAGCGAGTCCAGCAGACCTCCACGGAGCATCAGCTGTCCCGTCATAACGAAAAACGGTACGGCCAGAAAAGTGAAGCCATTCATTCCTTCGTACATCTTTGTCCCAATTGTAACGATATCAAACCCACTCACCAGCATATAAACGCTGCCGGTGATCATCAGATTATAAGCGATCGGCATACCGATCACCATCAATACGGCAAAGCAGACGATCAGGATTGTTAATTCCATAACCGGACCTCCTTCCTCCTGTCCCTGGTCATGCATTCCTTGAAAACAGAGGAGCCATCTCATGAAATACCCGACCATAGGCCTCGACCGCTGTTCGAATATCAGCCTCCGTCATCACGGTGGAAATGTTCATGGAACCCCTGGGCGCGATAAAAACACCTTCATTTAACAGCATCAGGTGCAGCAGTCTATTGTATCCCTTATATGCCCCCAAAGAGGATTGGTAATCATAAGGAACCTGCGGAGTGAAATGGATGTGAAGCATGGAACCGGATCGGGCCACGGAGATCGGCAAACCTTCGGCCTCGATGACCTGCCGAATTCCTTCTGCCAAAAGCTTGCCTAAGCAATTGATATGTTCCACCGCCTCCCGATCCAAAAGCTTGACCGACTCCGCACCGGCGGCCATGCCCACCTTGAACCCATTGAACGTTCCGCTCTGTGCAATGGTATCGTCAAGGCGAGGATCATAGACGCGCATCACGTCTTCCCTGCCGCCGAAAGCTGCCACGGGGAAGCCGCCCCCGATCCATTTTCCGATGCTCATCAGGTCCGGGATCACTCCGGCCCGCTCCTGCGCGCCGCCATAAGCCACCCTGGAAGATTGAATCTCATCAAAGATCAGCAAAACGCCGCAGCCATCGGCCAGCTCCCGCAGACGCTTCAGATATTCCGCGTTCCCTTCAATCGCTCCTGAAGTACCCAGAACCGGTTCCACGATGATGGCCGCAATTTGGTCTGCCTTTTCTCTCAGAATGCGCTCCACCGCCCCTGCGTCGTTGTAAGGAGCCACAAATACATCCCGGGAGGTGCTGGGTGAAATTCCGCGGAACTCGGGCAGTGCCTTCCAGGGATCGGCGGAGTCTCTCTTCTGCGGAATCACGGAGACCGAGTGCTCCACCACATCACAGGAACCATGGAAACCGCCTTCCATCTTTATGATGGCCGATTTCCCGGTAAACGCTCTGGCTGCTCGAATGGCAAACAGCACCGCCTCCGTTCCGGAGTTGCAAAATCGCACTCGCTGAAGGCTGGGGAACCGCTCACAGAGCAGTTGGGCCAGCTCAATCTGTTCAGGAATCGCCGCGCCATAGCAGGTTCCCTGATCCATGGCCTCGTGCGCCGCTTTCAGCAGACGAGGATGCGCATGTCCATGTATCATAGAAGTGTAGTTATTGAGAAAGTCCACATACCGGTTGGCATCCAGATCATACAAGTAAGCGCCGCTGCCCTTTTCAATCGTCAGCGGATATGGTTGAAAAAATACTACGGTTCTGGTTTCACCCCCGGTCATGTATTGTGCCGCCTTCTCATATTTTTGTTGAGAAGCGAGGGTTCGTTTCACATAGCGCTCCGTGGTCTGTTGATATAATGTTTCGAAATTCATCTCGATGCTCCTCTCTGACCGATTTCATTCTGCTGAAAAAAGACAATGGGAAATACTCTTGCGAGAGTCCATTATATTATCATTTCATTTATAATATAGACTTTTCTCAATTAATTGACAATTTAAAATACATAGTTATATGATCTAT
>CAUHLX010000200.1 GCA_959606705.1 uncultured Bacillota bacterium
AACAAGTGATGATTGGAGGCTGTGGCAATGAATAAAAACGAACTTCCCGCTTGTCCGGTGGAGACGACGCTAACCTTGATCGGAGATAAATGGAAGGTGCTGATTCTCCGGGATCTGCTCCCGGGAACCAAACGCTTCGGAGAACTGAAAAAATCGCTGGGCAGTGTGTCCCAGAAGGTGCTGACCGCTCAGCTGCGGGCCATGGAAGAAAGCGGCCTGCTCACACGAACGGTGTACGCCGAGGTTCCGCCCCGAGTGGAATACACTCTAACCGAGCTGGGACTCAGTCTGAAACCCATTCTGGACGCCATGGGCAGCTGGGGCGAACGATACAAAGCAAACGAGGGACGGGAATAAGCCCTTTTCCCTATCGGATCGAACCGGGAGAGGGCTCTGATAAAATCCATACTTTTATAAAACGCGTTAATCCGCTTCTTTGGCTCCCTGGTGTGCGGCAGACCGATATCCCTGGTGTGCGGCAGACCGATATCCCTGGTGTGCGGCAGACCGATATCCCTGGTGTTTCGACCTTTTTAAGAAAATCCTGCAATTCGGTCGAAATAAATGGGAATATAAGTAAAATAAGTTAGCAAAACAGCTTATTTGGGAGCTGTTTTGCTTTCTTTTCGACTTTATTTTAATTCAATTGCAAAATGGGTCGAAATAAGCCCATTCTTTTCGACCCATTTAGAGCATTTCCTAAATACGGTCGAATTGGTTGCCAGGGAACCCGAAGTGCCGGGTGGCCCGAAGTGTCAGGGAGCCCGAAGTGCCGGGTGGCCCAAAGTGCCGGGTGGCCCGAAGTGCCAGAACCATGTCCATCGGGCGCACCATAAGACAAGGGGCCTGCGGAATTCATTCCGCAGGCCCCTCTTGTTTCACTTTAATTCTACCGGACGTTCTAATGTTCCGGAGACAGCTCAAAGATCATGGTGAAGATGCAGCGCATGATCGTCGAACGCCTGGCTACGCCGATCAGTGTGCCGTCCTTTTCAATGACAGGGATCTTCTTGATCTTCTTCTTGGCCAGAATCCCCGCCACCTCGTCAATCGGCTGCTCAGGAGTGGCGCAGAGCACCTTGCGGGTGGCCAGCTCCATGACATTGCGGGTTTTCAGCTCCGCTACCTTCTCTTCGAAAGGCTGGCTGTCATAAAACACCATGGCGGAATCCCCGCCGTAGATGGAACGGGTTTTCTGCTTGGCCACGGCCTTCATGATGTCCCCGTCGCTGATAAATCCCACCACGCGGCGATCGTCGTCGATGACCGTCAGTCCTCCCACGGATTTCTCCACCAGAATTTCCACCACGTCACCCAAAGTCTGATCGAAGTGACAGGTATAGACGTCCGTATCCATAATGCTTTTAATTGGCTGTTTCATTTCGTTTCCTCCTCAAGCTTTGATTTGACTTGACGCACCTTTAGAATTGCCAGGATCAGAGCGACCGCCGCCACGCAGGCTGACACCCCGTAAGCCGCCCGGACACCGCTGGCGGTGGCCAGGATCGGATCCGCCGCACGGTTGGCGCCGGTGACCATGGTCATAATCGTGACGATGATCGCGGTGCTGATGGAGCCGCCCACCTGACGGCCGGTGTTTCCGATGGCGTTTCCGTGCGCAATATACTGATTTTCCAGGGAGTTGATCCCCCAGGTGTTCACCGGCATGTTGGCGATGGTCAAGCCTGACGATTGTATGACGTAAACACAGATCAGGAACAGCGCCGAGGTGTGTGGTCCTACGAAGGCCAGCGCCGCCAGCGATCCCGTGAGCGCGGTCAAGCCGACGATGGAAATGACCCGAGGTCCGAACTTATCGAATAAAATTCCGCTCAACGGACTGAGAAAGATCGTTGCTACGGCTCCCGGCGTCATCATCAGACCGGTTACCAGGGCGGAAAAGCCCAGAACGTTTTGCAGGTAAATGGGCAGGACGATGCTGCCCACGGCCAGCGCCGAATTGATCACCGTGATGATGATCGCCGAATAGGCGAAGGTTTTATTCTTCATAATTCGCAGCTCCAGCAGAGGTTCATCCAAGTGAAATTGTCTGCGAATGAACCAAATCAGACAGATCGCTCCCACCACAAGGGGAATATAGACCAGCGGACTCCCCCAGCCCTTGGTGCTGGCACTGGAAAAACCGTAGAGCAGTCCGCCAAAGGCCAGAGACGACAGCAGCACCGACGGAAGATCCAGATGCGGTTTTTTCAGCTCTCCTACGTTAGTCAGAAAAATGACGCTGAAGAGGAGTACGATCACCGCCAAAGGCGCGATGCCCACGAACATGGCTCTCCAGCCAAAGGCGTCGATGACCCAGCCGGCCACCACCGGTCCGGCCGCGGGAGCACAGCTCATGACGATGCCCGCCATTCCCATGGCCGTCCCTCTCTTCTCTCTGGGAAACACCAGCATGGGAACCACCGCTACCAGAGGAAGCTGAATGCCCGCCCCCATGGCTTGAAGGACCCGCGCCGCGATCAGAAGCGGGAAGGACGGTGCCCAGGCCGCCATGACCGTCCCCACGATAAAGGCCAGCATGGAACCGATGAACAGCTTTCTGGTAGAAAACCGGTCAATCAAAAAGCGGTAATCGGAACCATGATTCCATTTACCAGCATGTAAATCGTCGTGACCCACTGAGCCGTGCCCGCGGTGATCTGAAAATCCCTCATCAGCTTCGGCAGCGCGGGAGACAGGACGGTCTGGTTTAAAATGGCGATGAAGGCTCCCGCTACGACAATGGCAACGACCACGATCTCTCTTCGAGTCACGACTCCTGTTTGTGAGGCAAGCTTTTCTTTCTTTTGATCCAAAACAACAACCCCTTTCTACTCTTTCCATTCTTCTAAGTTACTAAGGACTCGCTGAAGAAGACTCTTCAACAGCGTTTTTTCCTCTTCGCTCATTCCCGCCGTCATCAGCTGTTCCACCTGATCGAGTACTTGAAAAAACTGCGGCTCGAATTTCTCGCCCTTTTCCGTCAGTACGAGGTGATTGAACCGGCTGTCCCTGGCACTTTTCCTTCGCACGATGGTTCCACTCTCTTCCATCCGATTGAGGATGTGGGTCACGGTGGACCCTCTCAGCGATAGGTAAGCCTCCACGTCCTTCTGACTGACTTCACGCTCCGCGCCATACTGGCGCCGCCTGTTCAAAAGAAACAGAATCACCAGAGACTGCACGTAAGTAATCCCCTGTTCCCAGGTTCCCTTGTTCAGCAGAACCTTCTGATCGTTGGCAATCTTTTTAAACAACTCCGTGTAATAGAACTGTTCTTCCATCTCCTTTAAATCCTTTCGTCACACGCTTTGGCGGAAAATAATTAGTACGCTAACTATTTTATATAAAACTCCGTCAGCTGTCAACCCACGTCCTTTCAAAAAATAAAAAAGAACCGGTCCCGACGGTTTTCCTCCCCCGCCTAATAAGGACCGGTCCCCTGATGTTCTCTCTTTCTCAGCCTTCTAAATTCATGTATGAGCACTGCGCGGAAGCGACGATCTTACCCGTCTTTCCGGAATGCGCTTCTCCGTAGAGCCGCACCATCTGGCGTCCGTTCTTCTGCACCTTGATGGTGATCAAAATGGTGTCATCCCGCTCCACCCTCCGCAGATAACTGATGGACATATCCGTGGTGGCGATATTGTCCTTTCGGGACACGCACCGAGTGACGATCCCCAGCGCCAGGTCGAACATCGCGGCGATGGCACCGCCGTGCAGCTCCCCTCTGGGGTTCAATTCCCATTCGTCGATCCCGAAGGACAGCGTAATGGTACCGTCATCTCCACAGGATTGAAAGCTGGGATCCAGCATCTGATTGAGACGCTGTTCCTCGCCTCCGCAGCTTCGGGACACAGCCTCTCTCAAAAGCTCTTCCAGCTCTTTGGTTTCCTTTTGTTCTTCTATCATTTGATTCCCGTCTTCCTATCCTCTGATATCCAATAACTTCTGTTTCAGCTCCGCTTCGATGCGGGTCAGCGACTGTTCCGCTTCGGCCCGTTTTTCCCGACCTTCTTCCTGTATCCGCGCCACTTCGTCTAAAGTGGAAATCAGCGTTTCGTTGGTGTGCTGCAGTGTCTCGATATCCACGATTCCCCGCTCCGACTCCTTCGCCGTCTCGATGGCCGCCATCTTCAGCGTATCCGCATTCTTCTTCAGCAGCTCATTGGTCATGTCGGTTACCGCCCGCTGAGACTGCATGGCCTGCCTGGAATCTTCCACGCCCAGCGCCAGCACCATCTGGCTTTTCCACAGCGGAATGGTGTTGACCAAGGTCGATTGGATCTTATCGCACATCAGCGTGTCGTTGTTCTGAACCAGGCGGATCTGAGGCGCCATTTGAATGGAAATCATCCGGGTCAGCTCCAGGTCGTGGAGCTTCTTCTCAAACCGGTCGCAGAGGTTTGCCAGGTCGTTGGCCGCCTGAGCGTCCTCGGGAAGTCCGCTGGCCTTGGCTTTTTCCGTCAGCTGCGGCAGCTCCTGCGCGCGGATCTCCGCCAGCTTTTGTTTGCCTGCCAGAATGTACATGGACAGCTCTTTGAAATAAACCTTGTTTAAATCGTACATCTTGTCCAGCATCGCTACGTCCTTCAGCAGCTGAATCTGATGATTCTCCAATATCGTGCAGATCTTGGTGACGTTGACCTCCGCTTTATCATACTTGGCCTTCATCGCCGTCATTTTATTGGAGGTCCGTTTGAAAATCCCCAAAAACCCTTTTTCCTGTTCCTCTACGTTGAAGCTTTTCAGCTCCGTCACCACGCCGGAAAGTATGGACCCGATCTCTCCCAGATCCTTGGTGCGCACATTGTTCAGAGCGCTTTCCGAAAAATCGGCGATTTTCTTCTGCGCCCCGGCGCCGTACTGCACGATCAGGTTGGAATTGCTCAAATCGATCTTAGACGCAAACTCATCCACCATCTTTTGCTCTTCCGGCGTCAAAGGGGTTTCCTCCACCGCCTCCGGCTGTTCCGCCGCCACCTCGGCCAAAACCTCGCCGGGATCCAGCGTCAGTGTGGGAACCGCGACAGCCGCCGCTTCTTTATAATCGTCACTCATGATATCCTCCTCGTATGGTTACTCTCCGTCGATCCGTAAGCTCTGTCTTTCATAAGCCCCGTCTTTCGTAAGCTCTGTCTTTAATCGGTCAGCCCATCCTGTGCCAGAATGGTTTCCAGCGCCGACAGGTCCGACGACACGTCTAAAATATCCGCCTGCATCAGCTTGAGCAAAAGGTTCTGATAGGCTCTGTTGATGGTATCCAGAGTCTCTTTGATCTCCGCCTGCGTTCCCTTCACTTCCTGTCCGCCGCTTCCTCCGTGAAGCTCAAACTCCTGATAGGCCTTGACCAGCTTCAAAGTAATGGGCATGTAGTAGCACATAAACTTGCGAATCTCCGGCAGCTTCTCCGGGTGTTCCTCCACATAGGCAAAAATCTTGGAGGTGATATCCTCCAGCCGATCCAGCTTATCGGAAATTTCAATCTCAGGCAGTGCGACGATGGCCGCGTTGATCTCACGGA
>CAUHLX010000201.1 GCA_959606705.1 uncultured Bacillota bacterium
ATAAAGATAGTAGTCGTCATTCATTTTAATACTAGTTATTTCCAGATCCGACAGCTGTTCTTTCGCCAGAGATAATGCTCCGCTCAACGCATGATATATGGCGCAGTTGATCCGAACCAAAATAGCCCAGTCTCCGAAAGGACGATCGGCAAGCGCCTCCTCCAGCCTTAAAATGGCTTCGGCCGGTGGTATTTTTCCCTGTAAAACAAGGCATAGATAAAAATTGCTGAGGATGTACATGGTATTCAAGCAGGTACATTTGTATTGAGCGATAAACTGAATTGCTTCCGTCAAATAATCAAATGCTTCGTCGAGCCGATTTAATACGATCAGATTTGCTCCATGATTATTGAGAGACATTATATACTGTGACACATAGCTGCTGTTACGGAAAAACGCCACGCTTTTTTCTGTCTTGACAACGGATCGTTCTACGGAATAGACCGCGCTCCATTTCCGTTCTAACGCATGCAGTCCCTTTTCCGCATAAGGCGCATGCTTTTTCTGTGTGTAATAGTAGAGCAATTCCTTAGCGGTTTCCTGCGCTTTTTTCAGTTCTCCACTGTTTGCATAAAAGGATACGAGCGCGGTCTTGCTGTCGCACCAAATTCCTTCTTCCAGTTCGCGAGCTTGATCAGCAACTTTTTCCAGTATGATAATCGCATCCTTCCAAGTATCCTCGGTTTTGTAAAAACATAATCCTGTTAAATATTCCTTTAACAGCAGAAGCCGGATTGTAGGAGCATCGGTTTCATCCTCTAAAATGGAAAGCGCATTTTTTAACTCGAGGTTTTCAAACGCAGCATAATAGTGCCGCAGGGTTTCCCAGAAATCAATTAGTCCGCACCGTTTGCACAGTTCCGTTATTTTATTGACCAAATCAGGCTGCTGCTCGAACCCTTCCCGAAAAATCGTATCGTATGCGTAAATATACAGCTCACAGGCCCCGGCAATTTCGCCTGCATTTTCGAGATGGCGCGCCCGGCTCAAATAATCGAAAGGATTGAAATCATAGATTGCCCTCTCCACGGAACGAGAAATATTCACAATTTCTTCATCACATCCGAATTGATAAAAACAATGGTGTATTTCCGGATAATAAAATTCCCCTCGGTGAGAATCCGATTTTGTGAAAAATTCTTCGTCACTTCGTTTTAATAGAATGTCGCATTCAACCGCAGGATTTACCGCCCTCTGCAGCAGAGGAACGGGAAATTGATTCCCGATCGCAGCCGCTACCTCCAGCATGGACTTTAACTCTTGTCCCGGTGCTCCCATTTCATGGAGACGATTGTCGATGATGGCTCGTATGATCGCGGAGGACGGCAGGTTACCCGTGCCGCGTAGGGATTGACTGCTCAGATATCGTCCTAAAATTTCTATGACAGATAAGCGCCCTCCTGACAGGTAAAATAGCTTGTCCAAATCGTAGGCGTTCAGATCCAGCTCCGGTGTAATCTCCCGCAAAATCTCTAACATGTTTTCTTTTTGGGGATCTGTTAAATAAACATCACTATGAGTGTAATTTTTAACGTCCCAATCGTTCGGCTGTTCCTCTTCCGTATCGGAGATAAAATAATACTTTGCGTCGCTGAGAAAGTGGAAGTCGCGCTCCAACTCTTCTGCCAGCAATAGCTTTATCATTTCCTTCGTACCGAAATCATAAGAAGGATATTGATAGAATATAAAAAACGGAGTCCGCCCTTTCGTGGCATATTCTAATTGAATCAACAGCTCATTTTGCTTTTCATTTAATATGAGTGAATGATTCGGTCTGGTGCTCGTAAGCCTTTTCGCAAGTTGTGCCAAAGTATCGGAATGTGTGAGATCGCCAATTAAACTTTGAGTCAAATTCCAATCCCAAGAGCTTTTAAGGCGGTCCTCTTCCAAAGAACTAAAAAAGGGAAGCAGAGGGCTCTCTATGCTAGGATCACGTTTTGATACGGCAAATACACGGCATCCTCTATTTTCTAGTTCGTTCCGAAATCCGCTGATCACGCTGTAGGAGGAAATCAAATCCTTTCCATGAACGAAAACGATTCGGTTTTTAAGCGATTCAATTAAACGCGTCAGATCTTCCTTCTGCCAGGAAAAGATATCATCTGCCATCTTGCCCTCCGATGATAATTAATAGTTATCCTTCATTCTCTTCTCTCTTCTGTTAAAAAACAGCACCGAACAATGCGATCCGTTGCGAATTCCTTGCTTTGTCCTATGCTGTCATTATCAATTCGTCAAATATTTACTTTTCTATCTATAATATTACAACGATTTCCACGAGATTGCAAGTTGGAGGGCCCCGAAACAATTTTAAATTTAAATCATCACAGCGCCTTGCACTTCCCCGCTTTTTCGACAAAACCCCACACCACGTCAGTGATATCATCTATACTCTAAACGTTTAAATAGAAAGCGGGAATCACCTTGAACAAATCCATCCATCGACGTCATCAGGCGTCAAACTATTATCGATCGAAGAATACCAAGCCCGTGGCTTGTCCCAACGGTGGAAACACCTCTCTCTGCGCCCATCTGAGAAAACTCTGCGCGGAACAGGAGCGATACCGGATCGCGCTGGGAACACTGGCGGACATCATGTTTGAATACGATATCAGAAACGATGTGTTTTACTCCTTTGAAAAATCCTTTGACCGCGGACTGCCGGCGGCGATCCGCTCCGAGCGCCCATGCTTTCGCAGGGTTTTGTGCCGAGAAGGACTGCTGCATCCGGAGGACCTGGAACGCGTCATGTCCATACTGGAAGGAATGAGGCAGCCCTTCGGCCCTTCCACTCCGGAACTGCCGGTTGAACTGCGCATCACCGCGTCCCATTGTTCTCAAGAGCTCGTCCCTACCGCCTCCCGCTTTGATTCTCAGAATGAATCAGCGGCAGACTGGAATTGGAAATCCGTGCAGTACCACACCCTTTACGATCAGGAGGGGCATCCCAGCCGCCTCATTGGCACGATTCGAGATATCTCCGAGGCGAAAAGCAAGGAACATCAATTGATCGAACAAACCAAGACCGATCCCCTGACCGGTCTTTACAACCTCAATGCCGTCAAAAAGCTGGCTGAGACTTATCTGACGGAACGAGAAGAAGGAGAGCCTTGCGCCCTCCTGATATTTGACCTGGACTATTTCAAACGCATCAACGATACCTTAGGTCATTTATTTGGAAACGCTGTCCTCACACAAGTCGCTGATGCGCTCCATTCCGTCTGCCGTAGTACGGACCTGGTGGCACGGATCGGTGGAGACGAATTTCTGATCCTGCTAAAAAATATAACGGCCAAAAATGCCATCCGAAAAAGCGAGGAAATTCTAACGGTTACCCGCTCCCTGCGACCGGATCGGGACGTGTATATCAAGCTTTCCTGCAGCATCGGTATCGTATCCTCACATACCGGCGAAGGCTTTGACACCCTGTTTGTCAAGGCAGATCAAGCCCTGTACGCCGCCAAGAAAAACGGTCGAAACGGATATGCCATCTGTTACTTATAATCTCTCCAACTTATAATCCGCCAGTTGGTGTCCACCGATTCGCTCATATTGATACACGACAAAACGCCGTTTCCCACGGTCCGCTGCTCAAAGCTGGCTCCGCCGGAAACGGCGTCTTATCCTTCTATCATCGATCGTTGTTCCGGCTGTGCGGCAGCGGAACCTTGTTCTCCCCCTAAATACTCTGTCCAATATCAAACAGGATGCCGGACGGCATGGCAACCGATAAAATGACCGTTCTGACGTTCCCTTGCCTCACAACCTCCACCTCCGGTCCGCTCACCGTCACCACCTTACTCCCGGTCGTGCTCTGCTCCGCAAACGCAAACGGTGAATTCGCTCCGATGCTCATCAATACCAACAGCATGACGGCCAGAAGTCTCATCTGCGTGAAATCCCTTTTCATGACCTTTTCCCCCTTTGTGACAACACTCTCTAATCCTGTTCCGGTCTATGTCAAACGTTCACCGGTGTCACAGTTCAGTACGTGCAGAATGCCCCTTTTCCCGGTCCTCGATCCGATTTCACCTCCTCGAGCTACGCTCCTCCGGTCTATGGCTTTGAACTGCCGCACCAGTTCCCCCGTGTCCTCCAAGGGGCTTCCGCTGCCTGCGGTTCCGCGAAATTCAGAATACCCTTTCGGTTCCCCTGCATTCCGATTCGCTCCCCTCTTCCGTTACGCATCAATAGGATAACATAGAAAAATCCCCGAAATCACCAAAAACGTTCGTCTATTTACGAGACTCTTCGACAAAATTCTTACCACGCAGCTCTTTCTAAGCATTGAAAAACGGGCACATCCGCCGCACCCGTTTTTCGTTTTCCATCACATATCCCGATTTCTCACATCGCCGGATTTCTCGATTTGACACATTCCGTTAAGCCCTTCCGTGGCCGGTCCGCCGAGGAGATTTCCTTTAAAGTCGAAGCGAGAACCGTGGCAGGGGCAGTCCCAGGAGCGTTCATCCGGATTCCAGGCAAGCTCACAGCCCAAATGAGGACATCTGGTGGAAACCAGATAAACAGTCCCATCCTGATCGCGGTACGCGCCGGCCTTGCCGTTTTCATGATAGATGATTCCCGCTTCCCCCGGCCTTAAATGTTCAAGGTAGGTATCCGGCATACCCAAGAGCTCCTTTGATAATCCGATGGCCGCCTCCATCCCGTTTTTCATCAGGTCGGCAGCCGACGCCGTCAAATCGAAGCGCTGAGGTGAAAAGACCTCCGCAAAAGCGGACCCCGGGCGTTCTTCCCCCTTCTCTCCTTTTGGTCCCCCGTTTCCACGACCCGCCGAATGCCCGCTGTTTCTGGCCGCCATATCCGACAAGATGATCGCGGCCGCCATAGACCCGGTCATCCCCCATTTTCGAAAGCCGGTGGCCACGTACGCATTAGGGGTAGAGGCCGCAAATCTTCCGATATAAGGAACCCGGTCCATGGAAACACAATCCTGTGCGGACCAGTGATAACGCTCCCGGGCCCCCGGCAGCTGCTGCCCGGATAACCAGCGAAGAATTTCGTAGTTGCTGCCTTCCGCATGCTTCCCCGTCCGGTGCCCCGCACCCCCCACCAGGATCAGGCCGCCGCTTCTGCGGAAAGACAATCCTCCCATCAGGTTCCGCCAGCCGCCCGCTTCGGCGCCGGGCCTTCCCGTATCCCCCTTCTGATCCACTCCCAGATACATCCCCGGCGCCAGTTCAGTCGAGCCGCCGGATCGTCCGCCCTCTCCGGGCTCCACGGCAATCACATAGGACCGCTCCTGATGCATTCTGGCGAAATAGTAGCCCGGCACATTTACAAAGGGGTAATGTGCCGTTATGACAATCTGATCCGCCCGGACCTGCACCGTCCGCGGTTTTTCGCCCACCTCCCCGGAGGCCTCCACGGTTACCATTCCCTGTCCGAAGTCGATTTCCACCGCCTTACTGTGCTCGTAAATTTCCAGTGGATCAGAGATCGCCTTC
>CAUHLX010000202.1 GCA_959606705.1 uncultured Bacillota bacterium
CCAGAAGGCGGAGAAGGAAGTCAACAACATTATCAAGGAAGAAGGCGAGCAGGCGACTTTCGAGGTAGGGATACATAATCTTCATCCTGAGTTGATCAAATTGCTGGGCCGCCTCAAATATCGTACCAGCTATGGCCAGAATGTACTGAAACATTCCGTCGAGGTTGCTCATCTGGCCGGCCTGATGGCGGGAGAGCTGGGAATGGACGTGAAGCTGGCTAAGAGGGCCGGTCTGCTCCATGATATCGGCAAGTCCGTGGATCATGAAGTGGAAGGGACTCACGTGGATATCGGCATCGACCTGCTGCGCAAGTACAAAGAAACGCAGGCCGTGATCGACGCCATGGCGGCACATCACGGGGATTACGAACCCAAGAGCGCGGAAGCGGTCCTGATCGCCGCCGCGGACGCTTTATCGGCCGCAAGGCCCGGAGCGAGGCGGGAGACGCTGGATACCTACATTAAGCGTCTGCAAAAGCTGGAGGAGATCGCCAACACCACGCCGGGCGTGGACAAGTCCTTCGCTATCCAGGCGGGTCGAGAAATCCGCATCATCGCCAGACCTGACGAGATGAACGACGAAGACATCGTGTTCCTGGCCAGGGAGGTCAGCAAGAAAATCGAAAGTGAACTGGAGTATCCGGGGCAGATCAAGGTCAATGTCATCCGGGAGACCAGAGCCATCGATTACGCGAAATAAAAACAAAGTGAATTGAAAACGTTCTGCCGCGGCCGAAGCTGCGGCAGGACGTTTTTTGTTGGCCCAAGGATCGGTGATTATGGTATAATAGCCGCATAGGCTGTGAAGCGGCTATTTCACCATGTCTCACCTTGCGGCACCCGAGCGGCAAAGCCGCCGGCTGTCCGTTTTGCCGACAAATCGCGTCGAGACGCTCTTTGGGCAAAAAGGCAATGCCGCCGAAAGGATCGCAAGACATGGGATACTAGTATATTGGATAACAGAATCAATGATAGAAAGGGTTTGACATTTATGTTCGTATATTTGGACAACAGCTCCACCACCAGGCAGCACGACGAAGTGACGGAGGCGATGATTCGCATGATGAAGGTGGATTTTGGAAATCCCTCCTCGCTTCATCGACTGGGACTTACCGCGGAGAAGGCGGTGAAGGAAGCCAGACATCAGGCCGCCCTTTCTCTGGGAGTCGAAGCCGAGGAAATCACTTTTACGTCCGGTGGAACCGAAAGTGACAACACGGCGCTGTTCGGCGCGGTTCAAGCGCGGAAGCATCAAGGCAGCCATGTGATCACCACTCAGGTGGAGCATCCGGCGATTTTGGAAACCTGCCGGCGTTTGGAAGCGATGGGAACGCACGTAGACTATGTGGGTGTGGACCATAACGGCTCCGTCCGCATGGATGAGCTGGTGGACAAGGTGAATGAACGAACGGTTCTGATCAGTGTCATGCACGTCAACAACGAGATGGGGACCATCCAGCCGCTGCGGGAGATCACCGCTTTGAAGGAACGGTTTCCGGAGCTGCTCATTCACACCGACGCGGTTCAGTCGTATGGAAAAGTACCGATTCCCATGAAAGGGATCGACCTTTTATCCGTCAGCGGCCATAAGATTCACGGGCCGAAAGGAATCGGAGCGCTGTATGTGAAGAGAGGCTTGTCCGTTCCACCCTTCGTCTATGGCGGCGGACAGGAGCGAGGCTTTCGCTCGGGAACGGAAAACGTCCCCGCTATCGTAGGCTTCGGGACAGCCGCCCGACTGCTGCGAGAGGAGTGGGATCGGAGGATCACCGGGCTGAAGCAGGTGAGAGAATATCTGCTGGCGGGGATCAAAAGCGAAATTCCGGATGTGAAGATCAACGGCTTTGAGGAAGGGGAATGCTGTCCGTCCATATTAAATGTAAGCTTCTTGGGCTGTCGGGGCGAAGTGCTGCTGCACACGCTGGAGCAGAGTGAAATCTACGTTTCCACAGGCTCCGCCTGTTCCTCCAACACCAAAAAGAAAGGCAGCCACGTGCTGGCGGCCGCGGGCCTTTCGCCGGAAGAAATCGAGGGAGCGGTACGATTCGGTTTTTCAGAGGATCAAACCATCGAACAGATGGATTATGTGCTGACACGGTTAAAGCAGGCGGTGGAAAGCTTTCGTCGCCTTCAAAAGGCGTTTCACGGGAAGAAAAGGTAGAGCGGAGGGAACGAGATGGAAACACTGAAAATGGAAGAGAAGAACACCTTTATCGTGCGCTGCGGAGAAGTGGCGCTGAAGGGTTTAAATAAACCGTATTTTGAACGGATGCTGGTGGATCGGATCCGCAAGGCGCTGAAAAAATTTGAGGGAGTGGAAATCCGCCGAAAGGATGGCTTGATTTTTGTGAAAGCGCCTAGGGAATTAACCCCCGATCAGGTGATGGGCGAGATCTCCAGAGTGTTCGGCGTGGCTTCCATCAGCCCGGCCAAGGAAGTGGAAATCGAGGGCTTGACCGCTCAGGAAATCATGGACAAGGTGGGGGCCGAAGCAGTTCGCTATATGCTGGAGCAGATCGAGCACCGAGGGATCAAGACGTTTAAAGTCGAAGCCAAACGGTCGGACAAAACCTTTCCGATCCAGTCTCCGCAGATTGCCAGGGACATGGGTGCGAAGGTACTCATCGGCTGCAAAGTGCTTTCCGTTGACGTGCATCATCCGGATTGCCGCCTGTTCATTGACATCCGCCGGGGAGAAGCCTATATTTACGAGGATAAAATCGCGGGGTTTGGCGGACTTCCTCTGGGAACGAATGGAAAGGGCATGATCCTTCTGTCCGGAGGAATCGACAGCCCGGTGGCGGCCTGGATGATGGCCAAGCGAGGCATGACCATCGAAGCCGTGCATTACCATTCCTATCCCTACACCAGCGAACGAGCCTGGGAAAAGGTTCAGGATCTGGCGCGGATTGTGGCGGGATATTGTGGACGGATCAAGATTCACAGTGTCAATCTGCTGCCCATTCAGGAGCAGATCGTGCAGCATTGTCCGGAAGAAGAAATCACGATTCTGGTTCGGCGTTTCATGATGCGGATCGCGGAACGGATCGCCAAGAACAGCGGCTGTCTCATGCTGATTACGGGGGAAAATATCGGCCAGGTGGCCAGTCAGACGGCGGAGGCTCTGGTGGTGACGGACGCCTCCGTGCAGATGCCGGTTATGCGGCCGCTGATCGCCATGGACAAGGTGGACATCATGGAAATCGCCAAGAACATCGGTACCTTTGAGACATCCATACAGCCTTACGAGGACTGCTGCACGGTGTTTCTGCCCAAGCATCCCTCCACGAAACCAAAGCTGGCGCGCATTTTGGAATCGGAGAGCAAGCTGGACGCGGAATCGTTGATCGAAGCGGCCATCGCCTCGAAGGAAGTCGTGGTCATCGAATAGACCGTGGGAAACAATACCAGGAAACAAATTCGAAGAGAAAATTGAGGCAAAAATTACCCACGCGGCACGATACCAATGAATGGAATGTGCCGCGTTTTTTCATAGGCTTAGTTCAGATTTTTGCCTTCGAATTCCACTCGACGCTTGAGATCGGCCATCAGATTGTCGAACTGCTGGGGATTGAGGGATTGAGGACCGTCACAGAGGGCCTTTGTGGGATCGTTGTGGACCTCGATCATCAAGCCGTCGGCTCCGATGGCTACCGCCGCTTTGGAAAGGGGTTCTACCATCCAGTTGAGACCCGCGGCATGACTGGGATCGATGATGACCGGCAGGTGAGTGCGGGATTTCAGCATGGGAATCGCGGAGATATCCAAGGTGTTTCTGGTGGAGGTTTCAAAGGTACGGATGCCTCGTTCGCAGAGAATGACATTGCCGTTGCCGCCGGCCAGAATGTATTCGGCGCTCATTAGAAATTCCTCCAGAGTATTGGCTAGCCCACGCTTTAAAAGAATGGGCTTGCGGCAGTGACCCAGCTCCTTCAGCATGGTGAAGTTCTGCATGTTGCGGGCACCTACCTGTATGATGTCCACATCTTCGAAGAGGTCCAGAGAGCTCAGATCCATCAGCTCCGTGACGATGGGCAGACCGGTGGCTTTCTTCGCCTTTAGCAGCAGATCCAGACCTTCGCCTTTCAGACCCTGGAAAGAGTAGGGGGAGGTACGGGGCTTGAACGCGCCGCCTCGAAGCATGGTCGTGCCGCTCTTTTTGACGGATTCCGCCACCGAGATAATCTGATCCTCATTTTCCACGGAACAGGGACCGGCGATGACGTGGAAATGTCCGGTGCCAATGGCAAGACCGGCGGTTTCCACCACGGTGTCCAGCGGATGCATCTTGCGGTTCGCCGCTTTATAGGGCTCGGAAATCCGCTGGACCATTTCCACATCCTCCATGGCGCTGACGGTATCGATATCCAGCGAGGAGGTATCGCCTACCAGCCCCATCAGCGTGTGGGAGACCCCTTCGCTGATGTGGGTCACGAAGCCTTTTTCATGGAAGGAATGGGCTAATTTGTTGACGTCTTCTTTGGTTACGTTTTCTTTTAAGATCAGTATCATGTCTCTCTTCTCCTTTTTGGTAAAAAAATAAGCAGCCTGTGCATGTGCAAAGGCTGCCGATCGTTTGATTTTTCCGTTTGATTTGGAAAAGCGTTTTCAGATCATGCGAGAACTCTTTGACAGCACCACAAATGCCCGTAGTACAGATAGTAATACAGGTAGCTAAAGCTAAATTTGAAGTTGGCTGTCAGTGCATTTCCCATGTCAGAAACATCCTTTCCGTTTTCACGTTGTATTTAGCATACCCGCGGAACTTTCGTTTGTCAAGAGATAAATTTTCTTTATAGATTCTCCCATTACAAGAAATTCGGCGTATAAATTCTTCCAATGTACAAACAATACTGCTGACGAAATCAGTTGGACATTTTGGAGGATATGAGAATATGAAAGCAACAGGAATTGTAAGACGGATCGACGACCTGGGAAGAGTGGTCATTCCCAAAGAGATCAGAAGGACCATGAGAATACGCGAAGGAGATCCGCTGGAGATTTACACGGACCGAGAAGGCGAAGTCATTTTAAAAAAGTACTCCCCCATCGGCGAATTGAACGAATTTGCCAGCGGCTACGCGGATTCGGCCAGCAGTATTCTGGGAAATATCGTCCTGGTGACGGATACGGATCAGGTGATTGCCGTGGCCGGCGTATCCAGAAAAGAGTATCTGGAAAAAAGAATCAGTGAAATGGTGGAGAAGGTCATTGCGGAGAAAACCAGCCGGATGGTCCTGGACCGAAAGGACATTGAGGCGGTTACGTCGGATGATGCCGCCGACGAGTATTCGGCCCAGATTGTGGCGCCCATCGTCACACAGGGAGACGCCATCGGAGCGGTGATTATTTTAAACAAGAACGGCGGCAAGCAATTGGGAGAAACGGAGCTGGCCGTGGCGGAGATCGGCGCCAGTTTTTTGGCGAGACAAATGGAAAGCTAGGAAGTTTCAGGAACAAAGCGGG
>CAUHLX010000203.1 GCA_959606705.1 uncultured Bacillota bacterium
CTCCGGCAGCTTCTCCGGGTGTTCCTCCACATAGGCAAAAATCTTGGAGGTGATTTCCTCCAGCCGATCCAGCTTTTCGGAAATTTCAATCTCAGGCAGTGCGTCGTTGGCCGCTTTGATCTCACGGACGTAGGCCCGTCCATCCTCGATGGTCTGACGCAGCAGCTCCCCATCCGGCTGTGACGCCCACTTTTCCTGTTCCCGGCGCTTGCGCTCCGCTTCTTCCATCTTGCTCTGCTCCGCGCTCTTCTTGGCCTTCAGGTACTGCTGGTAGGTATCGTAATCCGTCATCAGACAGGTTTCCTTCTCATCCAGATAAGCCTCCGGAAAGAGCCCCACCCTGGTCATTTTGCGAATGTCCTTGATCACCGCCGCCGGGCTGAGCCTGCTGACCGCCGCCAGCTTGTCGATCTCGCAGAAGGACTTGCCGTTGAGCACCCGCTGGTACTGTTTGAACCGCTTCAACCGTTTTCTGATCCGGATTCCGCCAAACAGCATCGCGAAGCACACAACCATAGGAATCGCTAATATGATCAGCACTCCCAAGCTGTCCGAAAAGGGCATGAAATCCCGGTCGAATATGGTGATGGCGATCCCGCTCAGCCAGAGAAATGCCAAGGGCACCGCTCCGATCGCTCCGAACAGGATCAAAAATACGCTGAGCACGGAGCCCTTCAGCGAGGATGGCCGGTTTCTCAGCGGATCGCCGTACAAGCCCCCCGTCGCGGCTCGCTCCGCTTCCGCAAAGGATTCCCCCCGAAAGGGATCCTCCCAGGCGGCACGCGCCTCCCGCCGGTCCCGCTCCTCATCGGAAAGCTTGATATCGTCGTCCCAAAACGTCTGGGGAAACGGCGAGCTTCCCTCCATACCGGGAATATGGCGAACGGTATCGTTGATCATTCGTTTCAGGTCGTTCATCTGCCTGGTATTGAACACGCTCTTTACCGCCCGGCTGATTTCATCTCCAAAGTCATTTTCATAATTGTTGTCCCGCATCACAATCCCCCGCGCTCTCCGGCGCTAAATCCCCCGTGTCTTCTTTCTTCCTACCCATTCATTATAATTAGTTTTTCCCGCGCTGGCAACCGCCATGTGAAATTCATCGGCCCAACGATCATTTCCGGTCCCGCAGGATAGAAAAGGGGCGTGCCTCCGGCATTCTCCGGCGGCACGTCCCCCCATTTCTCCGCAATGCTCCGTATCAGATCCGCTCTACGTCGATTCCGGTCTTGTGACCGTTCAGATCGTATTCCACCAGCTCGGATTCGATTTCCTTCAGTTCCACGGCCAGCGTTTCCTTCATGATGTGCTCGCGATGCTGTTCCAGCGCCGCCCGCACCTCGTCGTCACCTTTGAAATAGATCTTGATCTGATCCATCATCTCAAAATCACGCTGTTTCCGAAGCTGCTGAACCTTGGAAACCATTTCCCGTGCCAGGCCCTCGGTGACCAGCTCCGGGGTGATGGTGGTATCCAGGATGGTGAATACGTTTTCCTCCATGGCTACCGTAAAGCCCTCCTTGGCGGAAATCCGAATGTCCACGAAATCCTTTTCCACGGTAAAGGTCTCCCCGTCCAAATCCAGCTTCATGGAACCATCCGCTTCCAGCTTCGCCACGGTCTCCCCGGGAGACAGCTTAGCCAGCGCTCCGCCGAAGGCCTTGATCTTTCCTCCCAGCGCCGGTCCGGCCACCTTAAAGTTGGGCTTCAGGCTATAGTTAAGGAAATGATCCAGCTCTTTTTCAAATACCACTTCCTTCACGTTGAGCTCTTCCTTGATCAGCGGAGTCAGATCGCTGATCAACGCCTCGTATTTCCCGTCCACCATGATCTCCTTGAGCGGCTGGCGAACTTTGATCCGTTCCTTTTCCCGAATGCCGCGGCCCAGGGAAACAATGGTGCGGACCAGATCCATCCGTTCTTCCACGTTCCGGTCGATCAGTGCCTCATCCGCCTTGGGGTAGTAAGCCAGATGCACCGACTCCTCTCCGGTGAGCTTGGTGTACATTTCATCCGTGATAAAGGGCGCAAAGGGTGCCGCCAGCTTGGCGACTCCCACCAGGACCTCATAGGTCGTGGCGTAAACGGACCGCTTGTCGTCATCCATCTCCTCACCCCAGAACCGGCGGCGAGCGCGGCGGATATACCAGTTGGACAGATCCTCCACTACGAAGTTCTGGATCTTGCGAACCGTTTTCATGTGGTCGTAGTGATCCATTTCATAGGTCACGTCCCGGATCAGCTGATTGTATTTGGACAGAATCCAGCGGTCCAGCTCAGGCCGCTTCCCGTAATCCACGAAGCATTCCTTTACGTCCACCTGGTCGTTGTTTCCATACAGGACGAAGAAATTGTAGACGTTCTTCAAGGTGCCGAAGAACTTGCTCTGCACCTCGATGAGGCCGTCTTCGTCAAACCGGGTGGGCGACCAGGCCGGAGAGGTGTACAGCAGATACCAGCGGGTGGCGTCGGCGCCGTACTTGTCGAACAGCGCGAAGGGGTCTACCGTGTTGCCCTTGCTCTTGGACATCTTCTTTCCTTCCTTGTCCAGGATCAGGTCGTTCACCAGCACATTCTTATAAGGCGCTTTGCCTTTGATGAACGTGGAAATGGCGATCAGGGAATAGAACCAGCCTCTGGTCTGGTCGATGCCCTCGCAGATGAAGTCCGCCGGGAACAGCTCCTCGTCGAATTTCTCCTTGTTTTCAAAGGGGTAATGCTGCTGGGCAAAGGGCATGGCGCCGCTGTCGAACCAGCAGTCCATCACCTCGGGAATTCGGGTCATCAGCTTGCCGCATTCGGGGCATTTGAGGTGGACGTCGTCCACGTACGGACGGTGCAGCTCGATGGTTTCATCGATGTCCTCCACCGCCTTTTCCACCAGCTCTTTCCGGGAACCGACGGACTCTAGATGTCCGCATTCGCAGCGCCAGATGTTGATGGGAGTGCCCCAATAACGATTTCTGGAAATCGCCCAGTCCTTGACCTCGGACAGCCAATTGCCGAACCGGCCTTCTCCCACGAAATCCGGGAACCAATTGACGGTATCGTTGTTAGCCACCAGCTGATCCTTCAGCTTGCTCATTTCGATGTACCAGCTGGGCTTGGCGTAGTAAACCAGCGGCGTTCCGCAGCGCCAGCAGTGCGGATAGTTGTGTACCAGTTTTTCCTTGGAGTAAATCTTCCCCTGTCCGCCCAGGTATTTGATGATATCGATCTCCAGGTCCGGGTCCACCACGAAGCGGCCCTGCCAGGGACCTTCGGTGTATTTGCCCTCTTCGTCCACCGGATTGAGCACCGGCAAATTGTAGCGGCGGCCGGTCTGATAGTCGTCCTCGCCGAAGGCCGGAGCCGTGTGAACGATGCCGGTACCGTCTTCTATGGTCACGTAATCCGCGCAGGTGACGAAAAACGCTTTCTTATCCGGCTTCAAGATCGGCATCAGCTGTTCGTATTCGAGGTATTCCAGATCCCGGCCCTTCATTTCGGCAAGTACCTCATAGCCTTCTTCGCCGCCGTCGTGAGCCCTGCTCAGCACCTTGTCCGCCAGAGCCTTGGCCACGTAGTACACCTCTCCGTCCTTGCGAACCTTCAAATAGTCCACATCCGGTCCCACGGTCAGCGATACGTTGGACAGCAGTGTCCAGGGCGTGGTGGTCCAAGCCAGGAAGTACTCGTCCGCGTCCTTGCGCTTGAACTTGGCGGTCACGGTGTTGACCTTCACTTCCTTATAGCCCTGAGCTACCTCGTGAGAAGCCAGGCCCGTTCCGCAGCGGGGGCAGTAAGGCAGGATTTTATGTCCTTCGTAGATCAGACCCGCTTTGAAGAATTCCTTCAAGATCCACCAGCCGGTCTCGATGTAGTCGTTGTCCAGCGTGATATAGGGATGGTCCATGTCGATGAGATATCCCATGCGCTTGGACATTTCCCGCCACTGCTTTTCGTAGGTGAACACGGACTCCTTGCACTTCTGATTGAAGGCCTTGATCCCGTAGGTCTCGATGTCCTTTTTGCCGGACATTTTCAGCTGTTTTTCCACTTCGATTTCAACAGGCAGCCCGTGGGTGTCCCAGCCGGCCTTCCGACTCACCGCGAAGCCCTGCATGGTCTTGTAACGGCACACCGAATCCTTCAGGGTTCTGGCGATGACGTGATGAATGCCCGGACGGCCGTTCGCCGTAGGCGGTCCCTCGTAGAAAATAAAGGACGGCTGTCCTTCTCTGGTGGTCACGCATTTTTCCAGAAGCTTTTCCTCATCCCACTGATCCGCCTGAGCGTTCTGCAGCTCGGCGATGGGCTTTTCCGACAGGTTTTTAAACATATGCTCTCACTCCTTCTCGCTTTTCAATCCAATTCGTATTTCCCGACGCGGCCAAAAAACAAAATTCCCCGGGTCCGTCAAGGACCCAGGGACGATTTTCACCGCGGTACCACCCTCATTACAGCCGAAAAACCGACTGTCTCTCATTGTTCCGCGCAACGTGCGGTTCCCGCGTCCGATTACCTGAAAAGCGCACGGTCCTGCCTTCTCTTTTCACCGGACGAGCTCCGGAGTGATCTTCACTCTGCTTCAAACCGGCGGCCTCTCACCTAACGCCGCCTCTCTGTGGGTCCTTCCAACAGGGCTACTGTCTCCATCACAGCCTTTGTCATTCATGCTGCCGCGATTCCCGCGGCACTTGTACAATCTTCTCTATTCTACTCACTGACGGTCGAAATGTCAAGCGTTGAGATCAGTTCGTATTCTGAAGCCCGATTTTTTCCCGTGAAAGTCCGGGCAGTGAAGCGTGCCGCTGAAAGGACTTCCGAAGCATGAGACCCGTGATGCCCAGCGTGATCACTTCCGCGAAGGGCACCGCGATCCAGATCCCGTTGTTTCCCAGCAGCGTGGGGAAAATCAGCAGGCCGATACAGACCAGCGCCAAACTCCGCAGAACGGAAATGGCCGCCGAACGCACCGCGTCGCCGCGTGCCGTGAAGTAGGCAGAGCCGAAAATATTGGCTCCGTTGAACAGGAAGGCCGGCGCGTACAGGCAGACCGCCACCGTGGCAATCCGGATCAGTTCCGCGTCGCTGCTGTTGAATATCAGCACCAGCGGAGTGCGGAACAGCACCATCAGCAGCGCGGTGCCGCCGCCGATCACCGCCATGGTAACCAAACTGATCCGGGAAACGGATCTCACACGTTCATGCCTCCCCGCTCCGTAGTTGTAGCTCATGATGGGAATCATGGCGTTGGCCAATCCCACGAAAATAGAGATCAGAATATCGTTGACATAGAGCACGATGGATAAGGCGGATACCCCGATTTCTCCCATTCTCGCCATCAGAATCAAATTGAACAGCAGTGTGGTGATGGCGATGGACAACTGGTTCAGCGCCTCCGAGGAGCCGTTGGCCAGAATCTTTCCCACCTCCCGCCTGCGGAATACGGGTTTCGTGAAGCGCAGCAGCGCGTCCTTCT
>CAUHLX010000204.1 GCA_959606705.1 uncultured Bacillota bacterium
AACGGATCGCAGGGGTCGAGGATGCCACGGTGAGTTTTATGACTCAGAAGCTGACCATCGATGCGGAGGACGGTCGTTTTGATGAAATCATGAAAGAGGTGGTTTCGGTCTGCAAGCGGGTGGAGCCGGACTGCAGGATCATAATGTAGCGGGAGCGCCGGGGGCTTGAGCGAATCGCAAAAGGGGAGTGTGGAGAGAATGAGCAGAAAACAGAAGAAAACACTGGCTCGAATTTTAATCAGCGCGGTGCTGCTGGCCATCGCCGTTTTAATTCCAAAGGAGAATTACGCGGCCTGGGCCGAAGGCTGGGGGCTGTCGGATCGATTCACGGGGAGCTTTGGAGGAGACGACTTGATCCGCTTGAGCATTTTCCTGGCGCCTTACGTGGTGATTGGTTGGGACGTTCTTTGGAAGGCGATCCGCAACATCAGCCACGGCCAGGTATTCGACGAGAATTTTCTGATGGGGCTGGCTACCGTGGGGGCTTTCGGGACCGGGGAATATCCGGAAGCGGTGGCAGTGATGCTGTTTTATCAGGTGGGAGAGTTGTTTCAGAGTTACGCGGTGGGCCGGTCTCGTCAATCCATTACTTCACTGATGGACATTCGGCCGGATTACGCGAACATCGAAACGGAGAACGGACTGGAGCAGGTGGACCCGGAGGACGTGAGCCTCGGGCAGATCATTGTGATCAAGGCGGGGGAACGGATTCCTCTGGACGGCCAAGTGATTTCGGGGAATTCTTCCGTGAACACCTCCGCGCTTACGGGAGAGTCTCTGCCGCGGGAGGTTCGACCCGGCGATGGTGTGATCAGCGGCTGCATCAATATCAATGGCCTGCTCAAAGTGAAGGTGGATCGGGAATTCGGGGAGTCCACCGTTTCCAAGATCTTGGATCTGGTGGAGAATTCCAGCACGAAGAAGGCCAAAGCGGAAAACTTTATTACCCGGTTTGCTCGTTTCTACACGCCGCTGGTGGTGATCGGCGCGGCACTTCTGGCCGTGATCCCGCCGCTGCTGTTCGGCGGGGACTGGACCGACTGGCTCCAACGAGCCTTGATCTTCCTGGTCATCTCCTGCCCCTGCGCATTGGTGATTTCCATTCCGCTGAGCTTTTTCGGCGGCATCGGGGGAGCGTCAAAGTGTGGGATTTTAGTAAAAGGGAGCAACTATCTGGAGGCGCTGTCCAAGACGGAGATCGTGGTTTTTGATAAAACAGGGACCTTGACCAAAGGAACGTTTCGGGTGACGGGAGTGCATCCCGACCCATCGGCGGCGATGGATCCGGAGCGCCTTGTGGAGCTGGCGGCGATGGCGGAGAGCTATTCGGATCATCCCATTTCCCGCTCATTGAAGGAGGCCTACGGCCGGGAGATCGACCACGGACGAATCGGCGGCGTGGAGGAAATCCCCGGACATGGGGTACGAGCCGAGGTGGACGGCACGGAGGTTTGTGCCGGAAATGGCAAGCTGATGGATCAGTTGAACGTGGGATGGGAGGAATGTGAGGAGCTTACGGGTACCATGGTTCACCTGGCGGTGAACGGAAGCTATGCCGGGCACATCGTGATTTCCGATGAGGTGAAGGAGGACGCGGCGGAAGCCATTGCCTCGCTGAAGCGTCAGGGAATCCGGCGAACCGTCATGCTCACCGGCGATTCGAAAGCCGTAGGCGAACGGGTGGCGTCACAGCTGGGACTGGACGAGGTGCATGCCGAGCTGCTGCCGGGAGACAAGGTGGATCAAGTGGAAAGCCTGCTGGAGCAGAAGTCGGAAAAAGGCTGTCTAGCTTTTGTGGGAGACGGGATCAACGACGCGCCGGTGCTGTCTCGGGCGGATATTGGGATCGCCATGGGCGGCTTGGGGTCGGACGCGGCCATCGAGGCGGCGGACATCGTGCTCATGGATGACCATCCCTCCAAGATTGCCGCGGCTATGCGGATCTCTAAAAAAACGTTGAAGATCGTCAAGCAGAACATCGTGTTCGCGTTGGGGATCAAGGGGTTGTTCCTCATCCTGGGGGCCTTCGGACTGGCCAACATGTGGGAGGCGGTCTTCGCGGACGTAGGGGTTTCGGTCCTCGCCATTCTCAACGCCACACGGGTGCTGAAGGTAAAGGACCTCGAATAGACCTCGATTCGTATCAAAAACCAATTCAAAAAAGACGATTGGATTTCCCCTTTCGCGGAAGGGAGAGCCATCGTCTTTTTTGTTTATTCTTTCACTTTTAAGGGTAGGAGCTCAGTCTTTGTTCGCGGTGATGTTGAGAATCATGGTAATCCCCATGGAAACCACCAGATTCAACAGGATCAGCGCGCAGCCCATGACTTCGTAGGAGGCGGTATTGATTTCGCTGAACAAGCCGATGGCTGCCGTTAAAATAGTCAGAAAGCTGATGCCGATGGCCACCACACGGCTCACGCTGTTTTTAATGATCATTTCCATAATCGTATCCCTCCGATTTTTTCTTGTTTTCTCTCTGTTTCATAGTATAATAAGAGGAACTAAATAAGTAAAACGACTTTTTTCCATGTAAGACATGAAGAATCCTCATGCCTTATAAGAGAGAGAAACGGTTCGAGGCGCGGCGATGGATATTCGAAAATACGAGGTATTTTTAAAGGCGGCGGAATGCGGGAATTTCACCAAAACCGGAGAGACTATGGGATACACGCAATCCGGGGTAAGCCATATGATGAAGGACCTGGAAACGGAAATGGGGTTTCCGCTGTTTATCCGCAAACGGACGGGCGTCACTTTGACGGCGGAAGGGGAGCGGATCATTCGGATCGTTCGGGAAATGGTCAAGTGGGATGAACAGCTTCGGCAGACCGTTTCCTCTATTCGGGGCTTGGAAACGGGGGAGATTTCCATCGGGACCTTTTTCAGCGTATCGGTGAACTGGCTGCCGCGAATCATCAAACGGTTTCAAGAGGAGCACCCCGGAATCCATGTCCATTTGATGGAGGGTGGAATGCACGAGATCGAAGAATGGCTGTCCGAAGGACGTGTGGATTTGGGCTTTTTCAGCTATCAGACTCATCACGATTTTGACTGGATTCCCCTAAAGCGGGATCGGCTTTTAGCGGTGCTGCCTGCGGAGACGTCCGCTTCCGAACCACTTCCTCTGGGGTATTTTGAGGGCCAGCCTTTTATCATGTCAGCGGCCGGCTTCGATTACGATATCCACCGGATTCTGGAAGAAAACGGAGTGACTCCGCGAACCGAATTTTCATCGATGGACGATTACGCCATCGTGGCCATGGTGGAAAACGAACTGGGCGTTTCAATTTTGCCGGAGCTGGTGCTGGCCGGGCATTCGGACCGGGTCACCACTCGGGAGCTGTCGCCTGCCGCCTACCGGACGTTAGGCATTGCCCTGCCTTCGATCAAGGAGCTGTCACCGGCTGCGGGGAAGTTCATTGACTGTACGAAACGGGTACTGGAGGAAAATAAACTGTGACTTTATCACGGTATTCCGATTGAAATACTGATATTGTGGTACAAAATTACTATTATTTCGGAAGCTTATTTCAGGAACAGGCCGAAGGAACGGGAGATCGGCGGAGGTATGGCCTGTCGGCCATTGCGGAGAATGGAAAGTGGAGGAGGAAACGCGGATGAGGATACATACGGGAGAGAAACGCGGGCGGAGAGTCAGGATTTTCGCGGCAGTCTTATTGGTGCTGGCGGTGGGCGCTCTGGGGCTTGCCGGCTGTGGGGACAACGGTCGGGACGCGGACATCGGCAAGAAGCCGACGGCGCAGGATCCGGAAAAGGGCGGAGCTTCCGCCGACACAGGCGCCGGTGCGGATTCGGAATCGCAGGAGGCTCCTACGCTCAGCGATTTTGAAGTGGAGGATCTGGATGGAAACCTGCTGAAAAAAGAAGATGTCCTGGGACAAAACCGCTTGAACATGGTGAATGTTTGGGCTACCTGGTGCGGCTACTGCGTGGAGGAGATTCCTTCGCTTCAAAAGCTGGGAGAGAAATACGCCGATCAGGGTTTTGGTGTGGTTGGGATCCTTACCGACGGCGTGGATCTGGAAAATTTCGATCCCCAGAAGGGGGAAATCGACCTGCTTCCGGACAACATCAAGCAGGCCAAGAAAATCATGAAGAACGGCCAGGCGGACTACCCGGTCATCCTGCCGGATCTCAATCTGCTCTACGAAGTCGTGGCGGGAATCAACAGCTATCCCACCACCTTTTTCACGGATCAGAACGGCAAGCTGGTAGGAGAGGTGTATGCCGGAATGAAAAGTGAGAAGTTTTGGGAACAGACAATAGAAGATTTACTGGCCGAGCTTCCCGCGGAAGAATAAGGGCTGAGAATCATATGGCCGGAAAGCGGAGGAAGAATGATGAGAAAACACGGAGTGTGGAAGGCATGGGTCCTGCCCCTTGGTTTGTGTGCCATCGGAGCAGGCCTGATCGCCGTGGGATCGATCCGCGGCGAGGTCTCGGAGGTGTGGATGAAGGCGGTGAACATCTGTCTGGAATGCATCGGAATCGGATGAGGGGGCGGACGGTATGAACGAAACACAAAGCAAGAAACGTGGGACTTCGGGCCGGCTTTCCGGCTGGGAGCGCCGAAGACACCTCATTCAGCTGATGTGGACCATTTTGTCCAACAGTTACGCCATCGGTTTTGTAAAAGGGAAGATCTATCAAGGAAGTCTGAAAAGTCTCTGTGTCCCGGGATTAAACTGCTATTCCTGCCCCGGGGCGCTGGGTGCTTGCCCCATCGGGGCGCTGCAGGCGGTGCTCAGCGGCTGGAAGTATCAGTTTTCATTTTATGTGGTCGGCTTTTTGATGGTGGTCGGAGCGCTGACCGGCCGGCTGACCTGCGGCTTTCTGTGCCCTTTCGGTTTTTTTCAGGACCTCCTTCACAAGCTTCCCTTTCCCAAGAAGCTGCGGACGTTTCGGGGAGACCGGGGCCTGCGCTTTGTAAAGTATGGAATTCTGGCGCTGTTTGTGGTGATCCTTCCGCTGGTTTTAGCGGATGCCACCGGTTTGAGCTCTCCGTATTTCTGCAAGCTCATCTGTCCGGCCGGTACTCTGGAAGGAGGGATTCCTCTGGTGGCTGCCAATTCGGGACTTCAGGACGCCATCGGATTTTTGTACGCTTGGAAGCTTGGAATCCTGGCGGTTTTAATCGTGCTTTCTCTGATCATTTGGCGGCCCTTCTGTAAATATCTCTGCCCGCTGGGCGCGGTATACTCTGTTTTCAATCCCATTTCCCTAGTGCGGCTACGGCTGGATCGGGAAAAATGCGTGACCTGCGGAAAATGTGCGCAGGTCTGTCCTATGAATGTGGAACCATTTCGGAATCCTGGCAGCTTGGAGTGCATTCGCTGCGGACGCTGCCAAGGGATTTGCCCGACGGGAGCGCTGTCGTTGGGAATCCTTCGTCAAACGCAAAGGGACCCCCGGTCATAGCGCTCAAGGTGGATATGAAA
>CAUHLX010000205.1 GCA_959606705.1 uncultured Bacillota bacterium
GGGGACTTGGAACTTGCAGCTGATTTACTTTTTCCTGTTGGCTCCGCCGGTGGCGGCCGCCGCTGTTTTTTTGATTCCGAAAAGACGGTGGAAGCTTTGGTTCACCGGCGTTTTTGCAGTGGTGATGTGTGCGGCGGCCGTGGCTTTTTCCGCGGCGCATCTGAGCGTGGGCGGGACGGCTTTTGAACAGGGGTGGGATCCTTCCCCGGTGTTTTATACCATCGGCATGCTGGCAGGTTTCGGAGCGCTTCTGATCGGTGTGTTGAAAGGGAATTTCTTGACCTTCGCGCTGGCGGTGATTCAAATGTGGCTGTTTGGGACAAGCGTTCGCCGGGGCTTTGAGATCGGACCGGAAAGCGGGTTCTTTGCGGACCGGCTTTCGCTGGCGGTACTGCTGCTGACGGCGAGCGTGGGCTGTCTTTTGATCTTGAAGATGGCGTGGGCTTCGATGAAAAGCGGAGACCAGTCTCACTCCCTGGGCGGCGGAAGGCCGGCAGCGGCGAGCTCTTGGAAGGAACAGCTGGTTGAGCAGCCGAGAAAGACACTCAATGGGATGCTGGAAGGCCGGAGGCTACAGCTGAAGCTCTCTGCCGCGTTTGTGCTGCTGTCGGTGTGTGGAGGGACTGCCTTGTGTGATTATCTGCCGTGGATGCCGGCGCTGCTCACGGTAGGAGGCCTCGGCTCCGTCGTCGTGCGGGGTACGGAAAAGGGACCGGTCTTCTGAATTCGTCTCTGTTTGCCGGCAGCCTGCTGCTGCTGGGTCTCTCTCCGCTGGAGGAATTTTATCAGACCTTATCCCTGCGGAGGCTGGTGGCTTTAGGCGCGGCGGGGATCAGCACCGCGGTGCCTCTCACCTTGCTGTGCGCGGCGGCTCTGTGTCTGGCCGCCCAGGCTCCTTTTTTTCGGGGAATGCTGAAAAAGGACGGACTTGCGGGAACGGAAGCGGCATTCACCAGCTGTACGGGCCTCCCTCTTTTGGGAGCGATGCTGATCCTGCGGATCTCGCCGGCGCTGGGGGGAACCCTAGCCGGCAGCTTGACGATCTGCGTAGGCGTCATTACCATGCTCTGCGCGGGGATTTGCGGCCTGTGTGCCAAGCGGCTGGAAGCCGGACCGCTGTTCGGTGCGCTGCTGGGGGCCGTGGCTGTGCTGGGAGGGCTGTCTTTGGCCCAAAGCCTGTGGGCGGGAAGCATGCTGCTGGTGTTTCTCAGCGTGGCGGGAGGTCTGGTGATTTCTCGGGAGGGCACGGGAGCTTCGCTTGGAAGGCTGAGCGGCGGAATGCCCGTCTTGTTCCTGGCAGCCGTGGTGGGCGCCAAGAAAAGCACGCTGTCTGTCTTGATGACTTCGGGAAATCTCCTTCCTTTGCTGGCGATCCTCGTGGTCTGTGCGCTGCTTCTTTGGGCGGGAGCGGGAACGGATGAAAGAAGAGAGGAAGAAGGGAATGGAAGGAACGATGGACTGCGGATCATTCCCACGATTTTAGCCGGAATGGAAGTGCTCCTCTGTGCGGCGTTTCCCCTGCTGTCCCGTTTGATGGCCGGATTTGTCTCCGCCAGCTTTTCCAATGTGCCGGAGGACTTCAGCTCCCTGACCCAAGGGGACTTTCTTCCGGCGGTGGTTCTGACGGCGGCGGCCTTGATCCTTCTGAGATCTGGAAAAGAATCCGCCGGGAGCGCCGTGTTACCAAAGGCGAACGGATGGTTGTGCGGAGATTCGCCCGCGGCGGAGCTGCGGAGGGAAGAGGCCTCCTTGTGGATCGGACGGATCGGTACGTTTTTGAGCGCTTTCCTGTGGTGTGCGGTGCTGGCCGTTCTTTGGGGAGGTGTGCTGTAATGACGATGGAAACGAAGCTGATCGTGGGAACCTGTTACGTTTTATTGGCGCCGGTGCTGATGGGACTGCTTTTGGCCTTGCTGGACAAGGGATCGGCGAGACTCGAGGGACGGCGGGGGGTGCCGCTGCTCCAGCCTTTTTATGATTCCATGAAGTTGTTCCAAAAACACCGGCCGGAAAAAACAGTGGACAAAGGAGAAGAAGCAGTCCGCAAGGGGGCGGTGTGCGCGCTGGCGGCGGCCGGTGTGATTTTGATCACCGGAGGCAGTCTGACGTCCTGCGCGTTACTGTTCTGTGCGGCGGAGCTGCTGTTGAAACAACGGATGTCAGCGGCGGGAGGAATCGCGCTGTTTGCCATAGCCGCCGGTATGTTCTCCGCCTTCGAAGGCGATGAAATAGGACTGCTGATCGAGAACGGGATCTGGGAGGAAAAAGGCGTGATCGGTCCCCTGTCCGTGGGATTTGTCATCACGGCGGCTCTCCTGGTGCTCGCTTTTGTGGAGATTCGAAATCCCAGCGGGGTTTCCCGCGGAGAATCGGGAAGCACGCTGGCCTGGAGACGGCTGGCGGAAAGCTATGGTCTGACGTTTCTGATGACGCTGCTTTATCTGTGTGCACGAAGTGGAATCGTGGGAAACGCAGGAGGGGCCGCCGCATTTTCCGTGGCGACGTTCTATGCCGCCGCTCTGGCCGCACCCTGCTTCGGCCGGCCCGGCAGAGAAAAGACGAGCCTGACCATCGGGGCCGTTCTATTGGCAACTCTGGCGTTTCACTTGATGGTTCTCAGCTTCCGGGGGGTGTTGTAGGATATGAGCTACGCGATGAAGTCACCATGGGTTTACTGGTTTCAAGGGACTGGCTGTAACGGCTGCGGGGCCGAGGCCAAGGTCTTGCTCCGTGTTTCGCCGCAGTTTTCTCGTTTTGGGTTTCGCTGGGCTCCGGAGCCTGCGCAGGCGGATATTCTTTTGATCACCGGAGTAGTAGATGAGAAAAATTTAAAGGAAGTATGGAATTGCTGGGATCAAATGGACGAGCCGAAAGCGGCGGTGGCTGCGGGAGCCTGCGCGGTCTCCGGAGGCATTTTGACAAAGCCGCTGGGGGAGAAGCCTTGTTTGAGCGAAGGGCCGGAGATCGATTTTTATGTGTCCGGCTGTGCCGCGTCCGCCGGAGCCATTCTCGACGGTCTGCGAATGGCGGCGGAGCATTTGGGAGGAAGGAGGGAGGGAAAGTGAGTCAGAAGCTGATCAACGTTTTGACCGGCGGGGATTCTCTGCTTTCTCAGATCCGGAATCGATATGCGGAGGAATGGCGTCTGATCCAGATCATTTCCGGTTTTTCCGACGGCCAGCAGGAGCTCCTTTATTTTTTCACGGATGAACGGGATGTGAGAATTCTGCGGGTAAAAGCCCCGAAACGAAGTGAGCTGGTCAGCGCCGGGGATTTCTACCCGTCGGCCGGAGCTTTTGAACGAGAATTAAAGGAGAAATGCCGGATTCGCTTCCAAGGAAGCGCAGTGAATTCCTCCGTGATGCAAGAGGACGCGGAGGAGGAAAACGAGACGAGGGTCAATCCCGTGCTGGATTTGGGCCGCCTGGTCAAGGATCGGGATGCCGTGGATTGCATTCCGGCTCTGGAACGAGTGAACGGGACCGACAGCTTTGGCTATGGGATGGCATACTGCGCTTTGCTCGAGGGACTGGCGGGGATCCGGGTGTCTCCGAGAACGGATGCCTTGCGTCTGGTGTTTCAGGAGACGGTTCGTGCGGCCTGTCATCTGCTGTGGTTTGCCGAACTGTTGGAACCGCTGGGAATGAGGCTGTTCGCGATTCGCTGCTATCAGCTGAGAGAAGGGCTCCTGTCCTTTCCAGACCGCATTGCCGGTTCGCGGCTGATTCCTTCGCTCTGCGGAGTGGGCGGAATGAAAAAAGATCCGAAGCAAGAAGAATTGGCGGAGTTGTCCGAGCTTCTCAAGATCGTGGAGCGGGAATGGAAGCAAATAGAGGAAGCGCTGTACCGTGACCGGGCTTTTCTTCACAGTCTTACGGGACGATGTGTGTATTCCGCGGATGAGGTCCGCCGGCTGGGGCTGACCGGGCCCGTGGCGCGAGCCTGCGGGTTGGCCTGGGATTGCAGAGGTCAGGAGGACGGTTATACTCAGTTGAATTTTCAGCCTGTGGTCAGAGAAGGCGGCGATCTGCTGGCGCAGAGCGCGGTTCGCAGCGGTGAGATACTGCAGTCCGTGGAACTGGCTCGCGGTCAGCTGCAAAACATGCCTTCGGGCACGGTTTTGCCCACGGAGAGAATGACGTTTTCCGGGGAACGAGTGCTCCGCCTGGAGCAGCCGGAAGGAGAGGCCGTTCTTTATGCCAGAGCGGAGGGATCGGAGCGATTGGAAGCGCTCACGGTCAGACGGCCGGAAGCGATGGTTCAGCTTGCCGGAGCGTCTTTGAAAGAGGGGAGTGTGGCTTTATGGCTTCGATAAAGGTCCTTCGCCTGGGCCTTTCGGGGCTTTCCGGCAAACCAGTCTTTCCCAAGGCGGAACGGGAGGGAGGCGAAAGCTCAAGGCGGGTAAACGTGGAGATCGACTCCTGTACGCTCTGCGGGATCTGCGGAACGCACTGCCCGGCGGACGCGGTAAAGTCTCTGAAGGGGCGGAAAGAATGGGTGTACGATCGCATGAAATGCCTGCGCTGTGGTTTGTGCCTCCAGGTGTGTCCGCAGAGCTGTCTGAGCATGGTGCGGGAAAAGACCGCGGTGAGCAGATTGGCGTCGCAGGAGGTTCGCGTACGAAAAACAGGCACGAAAAAGGGCGAGAAAACTCAGAACCGAAACCGGAAGAACGGTCGGGACAAGCTTCCTGCCGAGGAAGAAGAACGTTCGGATTTAAAAGATGAATAAGAGAATGTAGTAGAATACCAGAATTCCGATTCCTAAGGGAAGACCCAAACGGGCCCATTCCTTACTGGAAATGTTCAATTTGGAGGAGGAAATGATATTGGGGATATTGCCCGGAATCAGAATCCCGCCGCTGATCAGCAGACCCATGAGGATCGCGGTAATCTGGTGATGAGACATGAGCGGACTGATTTCGGCCGCCGCGATGGTGGCGTTGTCCAGCACCGCCGACAGCATGTTGATCCAGTAGAGGAACTGTCCGGGAACGTTGACCAGATAAGCGTTGATCAGCGGCTTGAATCCCGCGCCCAGCATTTCCAGGGCAATGACAAACAAAAAGATTTTCACGGTTCGGAGTACGATTTCGGAATAGGTCTCGATATCCTGCTTCTTGCTTTCACCAAGGACCACCCTGTCTTCATGAAAGAGACGGAGGTGGTCTTTTTTTGTGAGGAAGGCCGCCAGCACAGCTAAGAAAATGATGCAGGGAATCACGTAAACGCCTAACATGCGAAGCAGGTAGAAGGTGTTTTGATTCATCAGACTGACCACAATGGTGGCCAGAGGTTCTCCGATGGGCGTCAGGACAGCCCCCAGTCCAATGGCGAAGCAGGCAATCACATCCAGCGTGATTTTTTTATCTCTGGTGATAGGCATGTGCTGTATCATCTCCACCAGAATGAGGGAGGAGACGATGGCGCTGATCAGGCTGGAAACCAGGCCCAA
>CAUHLX010000206.1 GCA_959606705.1 uncultured Bacillota bacterium
AGGGGCGTTACCGCACTGACAGCCAGTTTTTTTGCTCGTCATAAATTCTCCCTCCCAGGTATCTCTAACTCTTGTTAACCGAATGCTTGTAACGATCGAACCACACTGTTACAGTATAACAAATTACCCGCGGCTTCTCAAGTGTAAATCCTTGGCCCTAACCCCTTCCCTCATATTTAAGCAGAAAGCCTCATCGCGTTAAACTTATGTGGAATTTCTCCACCAAAATAACAGCCACATCCCAAAATATACATGAATAAGCTTGATTTTTCAGCATATCCTCCGGCCATTATTGTAAAATGATATCATTTATTAATATCCCATCCTAGCTGGCCCGAATTTACTGCCTAGCTAATCCGAATTTACTGCCGCTTTCCCCATTTCCCGGGCAATCCTCCGAAAAATATGATACAATAGGTTCGAAAACCGTAGTCGTCAAATCGTTGAGCATGCCGCCTCTTGGGCGGCGGCGCGGGCTCTTAAGCGGCAAAAGCCCTTGGGCGGCGACGCGGACAGGAACGCCGGATTCTTATCTTTTATTTAGTCCTTTTTCGCATAAAGGATAAATCTGGCGGTCAAACAGCTCTAATTCATCCATTTGCACAGCGATATTATCTTATTTCAAGGAAAACAGCAAAAAAGGTTAGAAATATGGCTTATTCCTAACCTTTTTCGCGATAATGATAGGATTTAAGATAAGAAGCACTTAGATTCAGTGGAAATATCACATCATATGGTAAATTATTAACCTTTTAGAAATATATCGTGTGAAAAAGATAAGTAAGCGTCAAATCAGCTCTGGCGGAGCGATCGCCAACTACTTTCTACCCGTTGCGGGCAGGAGGAAAACTTTTTGCGATTTGGCGCTTGCCGAAAACCAACAAAAGGAGACTTCTCATGACTCAAATAATAGAAGAAAACACCAACATATCTCAGCAGATCATCGAACGGATTCAGGATATGATCATCACGGGAAAGCTCTCAAAGGGAGACAAGCTGCCGCCGGAGCGGCAGCTGACCGAAATGCTGGGGGTCAGTCGTTCGGCGCTCCGCGAGGCGTTGAAGGCCTTGGAAATTTTGGGGCTGATCGAACGCAAGCAGGGTTATGGCAACTTCATTACCGGGGACCTGGAAAAGAATTTTTTTAAACCGCTTTCCCTCTCCTTCATTCTGGACAAGGGCTCGGCGGACGACATTCTGGACCTGCGCTGTATTCTGGAGGAATTCTGCGCGAAGGAGGCCTGTACTCACGCCACCGCTCACGACATTAAAAATCTCCGGCTTATTCTGGATGAGTTTAAAGAAACCGGGGACCTCAGCGAAAAGGCCCAGCTGGACAAGAAGTTCCACTACGAGATCGCCCGCATGTCCGACAATCGCCTGATCATCAACATTATGGAGAGTATTCGCTATCTGATGGATCTGGTTTTCGAAACCTCGCTGCACACGTCTCAGTACGAGGGGGTGGATCTGGAAAAAATATATTTGGAACACGACGAGCTGATCGAGAAAATACGTCTGGGCGATCAGGACGGCGTGGTGGATGTGATTCGCCGTCATCTGTCGCCCATCGATCGTCAGGTTCTCCGTCATACCACTTATCGGGAAACGAAATGAGAACGGGAATGGACAAAGAGAAAAGGATGACCAGGAAGCGTACCCGCGCTTTTCCGGCCATCCTTTTCTCTTATCACATTACATCTGTCAAGACGAGTCTTGCTATGTCAAATGCTCCTCCCTACTTTGCGAGGATCTCCATATTTTCCATGCGATCGAAGGCTTCCTTCAACGCGTCCACCTTCTTCGTACAGGCGATGCGCACAAAGCCCTCTCCGCAGTCGCCGAAGCAGGGTCCCGGCATCACCAGAACGTGCGCCTCCTCGAGAATTCGTTCCATGGCTTCCGCCGAGGTCATTCCCGTCTTTCTGATATCGATCATCAGGTAAAAGGTTCCCTTCGGAGGCAGAACGGAAAGATTCTTGATCTTCCCCACCCGCTCCGCGGCGTAGTAAACCCGTTTCTTATACTCTTCGATCATGGGAGGCTGAATGGTCTTTCGATTTCTCAGGGCATAAATCGCCGCCCGCTGAGAGACCGAGGGAGCCGTAAACATCACCGCGTCATTTACCGCGTTGATGGCCCGAATAAAAGCATTGGGCGCCACAATCTGGCCGATTCTCCAGCCGGTCATGGTGTAATCCTTGGAATAGCTGTTCAAGGTGATGGTTCTCTCGTACATTCCCGGCAGCGAAGCGATGGGGACAAAGGGTTCCTCAAAGCTGTAAGCCGTGTAGATATCGTCGGCAATGACCGCCAGGTCAAATTCCTTGGCAATCTCCGCCACCGCTTCCAGCGTCTCTCGGGTCATGCTGGCTCCGGTGGGATTGTTGGGCGTGTTGACCACGATCGCTTTCGTGCGTTCGGTAATCAAGCTCCGCAGCCGCTCCGGATTGATCTGAAAGCCTTCCTCAGGCAAGCAGTCCAGAATCACGGGGATCCCTCTGGCAAACTTGATCTGCGTGGTGTAATAGGTATAGTAAGGGGCGTGAATAATGACCTCGTCCCCTTCATCGAGAATCGCGGAGAAGGCCAGACACATAGCGTGGGTCCCGCTGGCCGTCACGAAAATTTCATCGTCCGCCACCGTCATTCCGTATTCTTCCTGATAAAATTTGGAGATTTCCTGCCGCAGCTCCGGATCGCCCCGAAAGTCCGTGTACTTGGTATGCCCTTTCTTCGCGTCCTCAAACGCACCGTTGATGATGATTTCATCGGTGATCAGATCCGGATCACCCAGACTCAGATCGATCACGTCATCGTACTGTTTTGCCAGCTGATCGGCAATGCTCATGGCCGGAACCTCTTCCTTCCAATAGCGTTTGGCCACCAATCTATGCTTCATCGTTCTTCACCCTTTCCCTCTCGGCGGAGCGTTTCCGGTCTCCGTCTCCTTCTATTCCAGCGCAGGCACCACCGCCATGGCGCTGGGAATGATATAAGTCAGCGGCTCTGCCTCTCCGTTATTTTCTTTGTAAACCGCCTCCAGAGCTTCTTCCATCGTGCGGTACAACTCCATTCCGCTCGTTTCGATTTCTTCTCCGTTGGCGTAATCCGATACGAAAACCAGCCGATACTTCGGCGCCATTTCACAGATATAGTAACCGGAGTATGCCTCGGGCACGAACGCTTTCCGCTGATCCGCCTCCCGCTCCTCGTTGGTTTCGAAATCCATGATGATGGAAACGGAGGGGTCCGCTCCCATGCCATCCTCGCACTTGGCGGCGAAGATGATGGTTCCGCCCGGCTTTACCGCCTCGATCCCCACGGCGATACCTTTGGACGCCTGATACAGATTGCTGTCTTTGGGATATCCGCCGCAGCCGGCGATCACCACGTCCGCCCGCTCCCGAATGGGAATCGCGCAGGCCTCGTCAAAATATTTGGTGCCTTGTTCAAACGCTTCCCGCCAGTCTCCCGCCACCGCTTTGTAATAGTCGCCGTGGGAATCCAGAATCACGTTGAAAAGGAAATCAGGTTTACACCGTTCACAAGCATCGCACATATCTTCGTGCATAGGATTTCCTTCCAGCTTTCGAATCCGGCAATCCGGCCGCAGTCCGCCGCCGATTTCCGGCGAAAACACCTGCATGTGATTGGCCGCCACGGATTCGTAGCCGGCAATCCCCGGCAATACGGATTTCCGGCCGCCGCCGTAGCCCGCCATGTCGTGCTCCGTGATCGCGCCGGTGAGGATCAGCTTGTCGCATTCCACCGCCAGACGATTGATCAGCAGAGGCGTGCCATTTCTGCTTTTCCCTAAATCAACCATGTTTTTCATGTCGTGACAGTCGTGATCGATGACGGTAAACCGTCCCGCCAGCTTTTCGCCTAACAGCAGCGCTTTTTCTTCCTCGCTCTGTGCCTCGTGCGCGCCGGTGGCACTGAGAATCACGATTTGATCATCCTTCACTCCGGCCGCGGTGAGTTCGTCGATCAGATATGGCAGGAACAGATCCATCCGATGATAGTACCGGGTGATATCGGAAATGACGATGCACACCCGATCCTCCGCGCTCACGATCTCCGACAATTTAGGACTTCCAATGGGATGCTCCAGAGCTTCTCTGATGATTTCCTCTCGGCTCTGTTTCGACGCCTTCTCGTTTTCCAGCACCCGATAGTTCCCGATCCGATCCGTGGAAAAGGTCAAACTGCCCTTCCCGTACTTGAAACTGAACTCACTCATTTTACCGCTCCTCCATTATCCTTCCATATTGATGACCGTACCCGGATTCAGCAGGTTCTTCGGATCGAAGGCCCGTTTGATCCCCCGCATGATCTCCAACTCCCTGGGAGACTTCTGCAGCTTGAGGTCTTCTACCCGCAGCTTTCCGACGCCGTGCTCTCCGGTGATGGTGCCGCCGTATTTAAAGCCCAGCTGGTACATCTTCTCCTTCAATTCCTCAGTATACTCCGGTACTTTTCCATCTACAAGAATAATATCGTTGTGAACGTTGCCGTCGGCGATGTGAGCGGTAATGTTGGTTCTGGTGTGGTAGGAATCTACCAAATTCCATAAATCGTGAAGGAATTCCGGCATATTGCCCGGGGGAACCGCCATGTCGAAGGAATGGTAAATGATATCCTTGATCACCTCGTAGCTGCCGCTGCGAATGGCCAGCACATCCGCCTGTTCCTGCTTGGTCCCGGCAAAAGCCGCCTGCACCGCGCCATATTTGTCACAGATCCGGTCGATGGACGCCACCGCTTCATACAGTGCCGCTTCCGTCTTTTCGGAAAGAATCAGGATCAGGTCGGCTGTCCCTTCCGTCAACGGCCAATGCAATCCCAGCAGCTCCGCGGTTTCCAGATTCAGCCGCTTATCCTGATATTCCACCGCCAGAGGAGAAACACCGCTTTTCAGAATCTCCAGAACCGCTTTGGACGCGTCGTCGATGGAATCGAAGGCTGCCGTAATGGATGCGGTGTACTTTTCTTCCGGATAGAGACGCAGGATGATTTTGGTAACCACCGCCAGGGTTCCCTCGCTGCCCATGATCAGCTGCATGAGGTTGTAGCCCGCGTTGTCCTTCAGCAGCTTTCCTCCCAGCTTCAGCACGGTTCCGTCCGTCAGCACCGCTTCCATCCCTTTCACGTGGCTGCGAGTGATTCCGTGACGCACCGCCCGCGCGCCGCCGGCGTTGTTGACGACCATGCCGCCCATCTGACAGCCTTCGTCTCCCGGATGGACCGGGAAGCAGATCCCTTCGTGGTCCTCCAGCGCCTCCAGCAGTCCCGCCAGTGTGACGCCAGCTTCCACCACCGCCATCATGCTCTGCTCGTCGATTTCCAGAACGTGGTTCATCCGCTCCATGGAAAGGATGATGCTTTCTTTAATCGGAGTAGCGCCGCCGCACAGTCCCGTGCCGCCGCCTCGAACC
>CAUHLX010000207.1 GCA_959606705.1 uncultured Bacillota bacterium
AATCGTTGCGAGCCTCCGCCCGGGCCACCGGCTGCTCCACTCCGAAGAGCTCCCGGTAAAAACGGGGACACCTCAAGCTGAACCGCACCAGCGGCCCGGAGCTTTCCAGGCTGTGCCGCAGCACCTCCTGACGCGCCTCGACCGTGTCGTATTTCCCGTTGTGCCACTCTCCGAAGGCTCCCAGATATCCCAACTGCACCGTTAGGATCACATCCTGAAACTGCGCGAATACCGGCCCCAGCTGATCCACGTGAGCCAGCACCAGCTCCAATGACGGCTCCGGCTGCTCCCGGCCTTCCTCATCGTACACCGGACGGACCACCGCCTGGATTCCCTGCTCCCTCATATATTGGAACTGCCGCCACAAGCCGTTCAGCGCTTCCGTTGAAAGCCTGCCGTCGCCTCCCATCATGTCGTGAAGACGGATGTGAAACCCGATCAGTGTTTCTCCATTCTCTTTCAAATCCTCACAGACGGTGCGAAGCTCACTGTTCTCTTCCGCACTCCCGGGACCGTTCTGCGGATATCCCGCGGTGATGTACCAGCCTCGATTGGGATTGGCGATCACCTCCGTGGTCTCCGCCGGGGACAGCCCTTGAGGCAGCGGAAGCTGGGTCAGGAGCAGAAAAACAATCAAAGCCAGCAGCACCAGCAGCCCGCCGCCCCCAACGAACAGAGCGATCCCTCGCCCCCCTCGTTCCTTCTGTTTCGTCTCACTCATTTCGCCAGCCCTCTCCCTTCCGCTTCTCTCCCCGCAGCCTGCCTGCCACGGCCATCATCCCGCCGATCAAATAACGCGCCGCCGTCTTTCCCCGTTTCCAGGCCAGCAGACGCATGGTTTCCCTTAAAAAGATACGCGTGGCCCGGTCCTGACAGTCCTCTTTGTTCCATCGAGTCCCGAACCCACGGGCCAGTTCGGTCACCGCCTCACACTCCTGATACAGCTCCACCGGGTCGGGCTCGCAGCCCCTTCTCCGATTGAGACAGCAGAGATACAGAGAAAAAGGCACGTGAACCGCCGGAAGATCATACAGCCGCCGGGAAACCCCTCTCTCCGAAAAATAAGCGGTGCACTCCGTGAAAAACGCCGTCATTCGCCGGGGATAGTTCTCCTTATAGCGTGAGGATAGGGAACCCGGCGACAGCCGGTATCCGTACACAAGGTCCGTCACCAGGCAGACGGAGGGATCACAGGCCAGGCATTGATATAAAAACATCCGATCCTCCTCGTAAATCCGATCGTTGTCCGAAAACCACAGATCATTCCTCTTCAAAAACTCCCGGCGAAACAGCTTCCCCCAGGCCGAGGCCATGATTCCCGTCCCAAAGAACCATTCGTAACGCTGACTCCCCGTGGATTTTCCCGCCTCCACCATCTGTTCCTCATAGTGAAACGGAACCTGCTTCCTCCGCTCCTCAGCGAATCGATAATGATTCCCGGCGATCAGATCAAAGCCCGCCTCTCCTTGACGCCGCAGCCGCTCCAGTCCCTCCTCCGGGAGAACGTCATCCGCGTCCAGGAAGAAAACATAGTCGCCGGCCGCCGCCGCCAAGCCGGTATTTCGGGCCGCGCTCAAGCCTGCGTGCTTCTGAGACAGGAGTCGGAACCTGGAATCCCTCCGGGCATAGGCCGCACAAATTTCACCGCTGTCATCCCCGGAGCCGTCGTCCACCATGAGGATTTCCAGCGGTCCGCAGTCCTGCCGCGCCACGCTGTCCAAGCATTCCTTCAAATATGTTTCCCCGTCATACACCGGGATGATTACGCTGATCAACATCGCATTCCTCATTTATCCCTGAAAAACAGACCCAGGAGCTTCTTCTTCTCCTCTTTTTCACAATAGCAGTTCCACACCAGGAATCCGTAAACGCACAGGAGCAGGAGGGCCTTGACGGACAGCGCCCCCAAGCTCTCTCCGCCGAACTGGTCGATGACCAGCGCCGCCGCCAGAGTCCCGCCGGCCAGGAGGGGCATCCCCCGGAAGCACTCCCGGAAAAAGCGGCCGATCTCCAGACCGATCCGTGCGGAGTAATACCAATTCAAGATCAACACGTCTCCCACGGTAAAGGCTCCCGCCGTGGCCAGCGCCGCGCCGACGGAGCCGAAGGGTTTCACCACCACGATGGTGACCAGGGTGTTGCAGACGGCCACCCCCGTGAGCATCATCGCCGCGAACCGGTGCCGGTTCATCGCCTGTAAAACGCACATCCCCGTGTTCTCCACGATGGGCACGAACATGGCGGCGATGAGAATCATGGCGATCACATAGGAACGGTGATAGCCCTCTCCCGCCAGCAGGGTGACGAAGGTATCGCCGAAAGCCAGAAAGCCCACGGTCACCACGGTGAGGATCGCCGTCTGAAGGCGCCCCAGCCGGATCATCACGTCGGTCAGCGCCCGGGTACCCTCCCCCCGTTCCACCATTTTAGTGATCTTCGGCAGGAACAAGCCGGAAATCACATTAGAAAACTGCATGTAATACATGGCCAGCATGGTTCCCGTGGAGTAAACCGCCACCGTCACCGTGGCCTGATCCGCCGCCACTCCCAGAATCAGCTGGTCGATCTGCCAATAGATCTGGCTGACCACCAAATTCAGAAACACAAAGGAGGAATAGGTGAACAGCGACCTTACCAGCGCACCGTCGAAGTGACGGAGCCGGATTCGCACCTTGAGTTTCAGGAACACATAAACCATTCGCACGGCCGCCGCCCCCACATTGACCAGGAAATTGATCCCGACCACGGTGAGCACATCGGCGTGAAAGACCAGAATCGCCAGGATGATTCCGCCGCCCCGAATCAAGGTGTAGGCAATCTCCACCCATCGCAGGAATACGAACCGCTCGTAGGCGGTGAGAATGGATGGAAACACGTTCTGCAGCAGCTGAATCACCAGGTTGGCCAGTAGAATCAGGAACATTTTCTGGGCCAGCGCCATCTCATCCCCCACAAAGGAATGGCGAAACAAAACGTCGATTCCCAGATAGCAGATCAGGCCCACTCCCAGCGCCGCCGCGGCGATGAGGGAATACAGGAGCATGGCGATTCCCAGGAAATTTTCTTCTCCCCTTCGGTCCTTTGCCAGCCGGTAGCGCGTGAGGTACCAGATCAGACCCGTTCCCAGTCCGAAATCCATCACCCCCAGATAGCCCACGAAGGAGCCGATCAGCTGATACAAGCCGTAATGGGAATCCCCCAGGCCGCGAATCAGCACCGGAATGGTGAGAATCCCGATGAACACCGTCAGGATTAGATTCACGTAATTCAGGGCGGTTCCCTGCCGCAGCTGCCGCTGTTCCTCCCGCCGCTCCTCCCGCTGTTCTTCGGGGACCGCCTCCGCCTCCCGGTACACCGATAAATCCTGATCCACACCGTAGTCGATCAGAAAACCGATTCCAAAGGCCAAAAAATAAACCAGCCGCAGCCGCAGGATCACCGCGAACAGCTTCACGGAAAGCTCCCACATAGGGGAGCCCAGCGCCTTCATCTCCGGGCTTTTCAGAAACCAGCGCAGGCTTTCCTTCATCAGAGGCTCCTGTCGAAAGCTCCGGATCATGGTCCGGACCTCCCGCCGGCCGCCGCCTTCCTTTTCGTATTCCTGCTTGCTGCATAAAAACAGCCCGTAAAACAGCTGGAAGGCCACGAAATCAAAGCAGCTCTCCCGTTTCCCCGCTTGAACCAGGCTGTCGTTCATCTCCCGGGCCAGCTTCAGCCACAGGCGGTCAAAGTCCGGCTTGTACTGATGGGACAGCGAGGTCTGGTTCTCCGAGTATACGTAAACCGCTTCCTCCACGAAGCCATACACGGGCTCCCGAAGATAACAGTCGATATTGAACAGCTTATCCTCCGAATAAGGCACCGGCTTCATGCGCAGCTGGTGTTCCGTCAGAAAGGAACGGCGGTAAAGCTTCGCCCAGACATAGGCCAGGTTTCCCACGGAGTAAAAGCCGCGGAAACGGAATTCCACCGAAGAAGTATCCGTGTCCCGGTCGAACTCATGATAAACCACGGGGAACACCCGTCCGGCGGTTTTTCTGCGGTAGTTTCCCACTACGATGTCCGCCCGTTCCTCTTCCGCGCAGTCCAGCAGAAGGGCCAGCGCCCGGGGATTATCCAGATAGTCGTCGGCGTCCATAAAAAATAGGTATTCCCCTCGCGCCAGCTCGATCCCCCGGTTTCGAGACGCGGCGGCCCCTTGGTTTTCCCGGGAAAGCTCCGCCCGCAGGGGACAGTCTCCATTCAGCTCCTCAATCAGCTCCCGGCTTCCGTCCGTGGAGCAGTCGTCTACCACGATCACTTCAAAGTCCGAAAAGGTCTGGTCGTAGAGACTGCGGACACAGCGTTCCAGATACGCGGCCGCGTTATAACAGGGAATGATCACACTGATTCGAGGAGCGTTGGATTCCCTCATATGATTTTCCCCTTTCCCTTTTCATAAACCACGCCGGAGGGCATCTTTTCCCGGCGTTCCTCGAGAATCCCCCCTCTGCAGAAGATATGCCCGTCGAAGGTTTTCTCAATGTAACGAATTCTGAAATAACTGAAGGTCCAGCCCAGCAGGCCCCCCAGAAATACCCCCACGCCGTAGAATTCCGGCGCCAGTCTCATGGACCACAGCGTCCCCGCCGCGGATCCCAGGAGAAACAGCAGTCCGGTGAACAGCGCTCCGTTCATATCATCGAAGTAATATAAGAAAATGGTATTGCAGTACATGATGAAAATGACGAAATACGCCGCCGCCAGGGAGGGGTAAATGGTCATGGTCATTCCTCCGAAGCCCATCCGCGGCAGAAACACCATAGCCAGCAGATAGATGGTACAGGTGATGATGGCCTGAACCTCCACCAGAAAATTGATCTGATTGGAAAGGAGGTGGAACATCTCGTTTTTCGACCGCTGAATGTCCTTGAGCGTAGCCCCGATCACCTTCTCAAAATAGATCTGGTAACGGTCGTGGAAGGTGGTTTCCACCTCCACGATGAACAGCACCATGGTGCTGATGCTGGTGAACATGGCGATGCAGGTGGCCAGATCGTAAACCGGCGCCGAAACAAAGGTATCCGCCACCGTCACCCTCAGAGGCGAGGTCCAGAACATAAAGTTGTGGATATAGAGCCCCAGGATGTAAAAGAGATTGGCCAAGAACAGCTTCTTATAAAGAACGAAATAGCGGAGCACCCCTCCGTAATTGCCGCTGTTGGCACGAAAGTACCGGCGCACATAGGCAAACTCTCCCGCGGCGATGGTGAAAATTCCGATGGTTATCCCGTACAGGATCGCCCTGGTGGCCCGCACATCCAAGACAAAATGCAGCAGCGCGGCCACGGCCGCGGTCACCACCATCCCCATGAAAAAGGTGATCGCGATAATCTTGAAATCCTTGGTGGCCGACAGATAGATCATGGTAAAGAACACCATGACCAGCATCACGAACAG
>CAUHLX010000208.1 GCA_959606705.1 uncultured Bacillota bacterium
CTGTCTCAGCTCTCCTGTCCCTCAAAACGAAGACGGGTCAAAAACTGCTTTTCCTTCATGGCATCCGTACAGTTTACGTCATCGCCTTCCATCCAGATCCGGACCGTGACCTTCTGTTTCAGCTTGCTCGTCGTGAGAGAAAAGAGTTTGGAATCCGCTTTGCCGATCTTCGCGTCGGTAAAGGTATCCTGTATTTCCCCGGACCATCTGGCGTTCAAGTGAGTGTTGTCAGAAGTTCCCCACTGATAAATGGAGGTGCTTCCGCCATCCACTTGAAAGCTCACACGAATCGCTTTTGCGATCGCGTCCGGCGCGCCGGTGGCCTTTTCGATCTTGGTGCCGTCATTTCCACTGGTGGAATTCTCTTCCGTCAAGTAAACGTCCATGGCTCCGTCTCCTTTGAAGTATAAATCGAACTGCAAATACTGAGTGTTCTTCGCAGTGACTTCATTTCCGCTTTTGGGATACAGCGCCTTTCCATCCTTTGAAGTAAGCGGCGTGATCTTGATGTCGGAGAGCGGCTTTCCGATTTGGCTCTTCACATCATCCGAATCCACGGAGGAACCATAGCTGGAATCATCCGTGGAAATCTGCAGATTCACTCCCGTGGTCACGTTCAGCTCCATGGTCTTGACGTTGGTGCTCAACGACAGCGTAAACCAGGCGTAGGTGGCCGTTGCAAGAGCAATGACCGCCAGCGCCATCATGGTAACCGCAATATTCAGTTTTGAGCGTATTTCATTGCTGTCTCTGTTTCCGTGTTTCATTGTGACGCTCCGGTGTGCTGGTTACGATAGAGATATCTGACTGCTATACGGTGGGCTTGCTTCCGATAAAGTTCAAGCTAATGGAGAAATCCTGGCCGGAAACGGAGTTGACACAATCGTAATCGCAGCCTTCCATCCAGATATAGACCATTACCTTCTTGGGAGTGTTTGCCGTCAGACTCAACAACGGATTCGCCGGTAAGCTGCCCGGATCCGCAAATCCGGCATTTTCCCCGGTTCCTTCCACCACGCTGAAGACGGATGCATCAACCGGGACCGGGTTCTGTGCAATAATCGTAGGTACTCCGGACACAACCTCGGAAATTGCTTTCAAGGGATCCGTCGAATCCGTAATTCCTTTGGTGGTGTTTTTAGGAGCGTCGGCGTGTTTATTGGGATCCTGGAAGATCCGAGCCGTTTCCCCGTCGGGAACCACAGCCACACGAAGGGTACCGGCTACGGCGCCGCCGCTGATCAGCGGAGCCACTTCCGCTCCCGGGGTAGTGGTCTGAAGATAAACATTCATATCTCTGTCAGATCTCAGGAACAGAGGCAGTGCGATCACATCGGCGTTGCCGTTGCCGCTGGCCTGTCCGGTAATCTTAAAATTATTGATGGCCGCAAAGGTAGTGGCCAGCTGCTCTTTGATATCCCAGTTTTCCCGCCCGTTCACTGTGAAAAATTTATCTAATTTCGCAGAAGATGCAGGCATCAGAGTATTAAAGGAAGCGGCAGGGTCAATTCCGTACAAATTTTTAATATTGCTGTTGGTGATCAATCCCTGCCAGTAGGTACCGGCCGCTCCGTCGGCGTCCACAGCACCGATCGTCGTATAGGCAGGAGCATCTCCCGTCCAGTTCGTCACGTTCCCCAAAGCGATCTCCATGGAGCTGGCGGTGTTGGCCTGGAACTGCATGGTGTCCACCTTAGCCGCCGCATTGTTCAGGAACCACGCGTAGGTTGCCGTTCCCAGGGCAACCGCCGCCACCAGCAACATTGCTACCGCGGTGAAAAGCTGCTTTCTTGTGTTGCTCATCGTTTTTTCCTCCTTGAATTAATTCATAAAATAGCGTTACCTGCTTTATGCCAACAAATCGAGGCGTCAGCGTTCCTGCTCATGGCGTCCGGTCTGTATTAGCCTTCCGTTACTTTTGAGGATCGATGGGGTCCGCAACCTGAATGTCCATCTCCATGCGAATCATCCCTCCGATGATGGCGTCCACGCAGTCCGGGTCATTGCCCTCCAGCCAGATCACCACCGTGTATTTATGTACGTCTCCAACCTTGAAATTTTTTACGTAGTGCTCCATTACCAGATCGTCGTCCACAAAGGGCGTAGTCCCCGGCTCCGGTTGTCCGCTGCGGTTTCGTTTGGCGTAAACCGTCCGCTTTCCCTTCTGATCGTAGACCGCTACCCAGGTGGCTTCATCCACGCCCTTGGCCGTCATGTCGATCACCACGTTGGCGTAATAGTCCACCGTTTCTTTGCCGCCGTTTTTGAGATAAAAGGTATATGCCACATAGTCGTCGCCGTTGTGCGACCCGTCGATCTGATCGATATTCTCCGGTAAATCTTCCATGGCGATGTTGGTTGCGTTCCGGACCGCGTCCGCTTTCAAACGGCTGGCCGGCCGATTGAACTCGTCGTCGCTGGAAAGCATGATTCCCCGCCGATACATATCCAAACGATTTAAATTGATGGTGAAGTTGCCCATCCGCTCCTGAATTGCGGCAATGAGGAACAGAATGATGATCAGCACGATCAGCGCCCAGAGAAGCAGATTCATTCTGCGGGTCCGCAGCACTCGCTTGGCGGCTTGTGTCACCTTGCGCCTTCGCAGCACCAGAGCTCTTTTTTGCCGGATCGCGTCAGCCGGGTTGTCCAAATTCGCCTCGGGTTCCGACAGAATTTCTTCCGCTTCCCCTAAAAGTTCATCGTCCTCCGCGTTCTCCCTTTCCTCCGGGTTCCGTTTCTGATTTGGTTTCCGCTTTCCGGGTACGTTCCATTTCATAGCTTCTCCCTGACTATTGCTTCAACTCCTTCGTAACCGCAGTTACGTATTTCCGCATTTTGTTTCGTTGGGCATCGTCCGTATATACGAATCGAAGACCCATGATGTGACGGTACGGATTGCCCTTTTCCGTGTCCCTGAACCAGCAGACTTCGGCGCTCTGACTTACGGAGGCGCGCCTGCCTTTCCCGGGGAATATGAGCTCCATGATTTCCCCCACTTCGAACAGACCGTTTTCATAGACCGCAATGCCGCCTACGCTGATGTCCTTCGTCAAACCGGAAATGGCTTCTTTCTCCGGACTATCATCTGCTTTCCAAATGGTTTTCACGCATTCCACCGGTGTCTGTATGCTGTATCGTTCATCGGATCGCTGGAAAAACTCCCGTATTTCCGAACTCTTGCGAATCTTCCAGAAGGAGCGGATTCCCTGCTTGACCACATCGTCGACATAGCCTTCCGCCACATAAGACTGATCTCCCGATTGGTAGCGAATGATCAGCTTCTGCATAAAGTCCGGTTCCACCTTTTTCCCGTCTTTCATGGGCACGGAAATCAGGAAGGTGGAATCGTTCACCTGCTTCTCATAGCTGGACCTGAGTTTAAACTCACCTTGAGTGTCTTCACCCAGTTGGATTTCCAGCTTCGTACCAGGCTGTATTTTCGATTTCTTCATAATTATGTTACCTAAACGAACCTTACTTTGAGAATTTCCTTATAAATGTGCTTTTTTAATAACAAAATAGTTTGTAACTATTTTATCACATCCTGTCGAATTGCGAAAGTCATACCAGAGTAAAAATATCGAGCTTTCCATAGAAAATTCTACCGTTCCGTCGGCTCTTCCTTCGAAAATATTGTCATGCAATCCTTCCAATCCTATCATATGTGCGTTGTTTCTGTTTCAGTATCAATTTAAGTGAGTTTGTAATCTTTCCGATCATCAAAGGAATGAATCCCTTGTCCTCTCTCGGAAGAGCTGCGGAATAACCGATCATAAAACAAAACAGGATGCGGCGTCGTTTTGACGAACCACATCCTGTTTTTTACGATACGTTTATGCTCCCTCAGATCGAGGTTCCCGCTCCTGCCCAGTCCTTCTTGAATCGCTCCAAACCGAGGTCTGTCAGGGGATGCTCGATCATCTTGCAGAGCACTCCATAGGGAATGGTAGCAATCTGCGCACCGGCACGTGCGCAATCGATAACATTCATAGGTGTGCGGATGCTGGCGGCGATGATCTCCGTGGGAATATCGTGTATCGCGAAAATATCGGCGATCTCTTCAATCAAAGCTGTCCCGCTGTTTCCGATGTCATCCATTCTCCCTACGAACGGGCTTACGAAGGACGCGCCCGCCCGAGCGGCCAGCAGCGCCTGGTTGGCGGAGAAGATCAAAGTCACATTGGTCTTGATTCCCTTCTTCTTCAAAAAGGAACAGGTTTTTAACCCTTCCTTCGTCATGGGAAGCTTGATGGTTATATTCCGGTGAAGCTTTGCTAAAATCTCCGCTTCCCGTATCATCCCTTCGCTGTCCTCGCTAACCACCTCCGCGCTGATGGGGCCGTCAACGATTTCGGTGATCTCCTTTACCACTTCCTTAAAATCCCGACCTTCTTTGGCAATCAAGCTGGGATTCGTGGTGACGCCCGCCAAAATCCCCCAGGACGCCGCTTCCCGTATTTCTTCTACGTTTGCCGTATCGATAAAAATTTTCATTTCGTTTACTCCTTCACACGTTTCATTTAAAATTCCTGATTCCACAGGATACGATCACTCCGCCCTTTACTATATCGTCCCTGCTCTCAAATGTCCAGCATTCCGTAAAAGAGATTTTTCTCCCATATGCAAAATTCGTAAACTGCTTTACAGCGCTTCTCTGGCAAAGAGACTATAATAGTCTAAATTGACCGAATCAATCGAATCATCGGACAGCTGAAAAGCGGCGGAAAGGAGACGGATATGTCTAATATCTCTTCAACCATTCAGTTTATTTACTTCAAAGATTACGCAAATTCCTGCAAATTCTTCCATGAGCTCATGGGGCTGGAGGTTGTTTTGGAGTTTGAGTGGTGCACGGTCTGGAAGGTTTCCGACACTTCCTTTATCGGCGGTGTGGACGTCACAAAACGTGAAAAGCACTACTGGGCGGAACAGAAATGCGGACTGATCAGCTTTAATGTTCCTACCGTAGACGATCTTCGCCAATGGCACGACAAGCTCACCGCCGCAGGTTATCACCCTTCCGATCTGGTGATTGGCGATCAAGGCGCCGTGGGCGGCCTCTCCGGCTTCTGGGTGATCGGACCCGAAGGCTGGCCCCTGGAATTCGAGCAGTTTGGCGACGATGACCTGCGGAAGGTCTTCCATCCGGAATTCAATATGCAATAATTCTTTCCTTTGATTTAGGGATCGGGCCTTGAGGTCCGGTCCCCCTCTTATTTTACGGCATGCACCTTAATCCTGCTCAATTCCTCGATTCTTCTCCCCTGCGAAACACCTCGATCAGCTCCTGACTGATGCTGATATCCGAAACCGGTTCCGGAATCTCTTCTCGGGAAAACCATCTTGCTTCGGCCAATTCCTCTTCCTGAAGCGTGATCGTGCCGTCACCGTCCAGATCCGCGAAAAAGCCGA
>CAUHLX010000209.1 GCA_959606705.1 uncultured Bacillota bacterium
GTTGTTTTCAAAGTGATAAAACAGGGCAGCTCCCACCGCTGACGCGGCCCCTACCGCGGCAACCGCGGTCCCCGTCAGTTCCGTGCAATGCGCGGGAACGGTCTGCGGCGCTCTCCTTTCAACCTTCACTTCTTTCTCTCTTCCCTTGCCACTCATAACTTTCCCAATCCTTTCCAAACAATCAATCCTTTTTCCTTATCGAAAGATTTTATCACGTTGCCAGTGAAAAACAAAGGGAAAACACCAGATTCACACAGAATTTTCACCTGCGTTTCCGGACCAATTTCGACAAAACCGGCAGCTCGCCTTATCTCCGATACAGCTTCGGCAGCCATCGGACGGAAGGTGGCTCCCCGGCTCCAGCACCAGGTAAAATCCCGCGCAGGCTTTGGGCGGCCAGATCACTCCCCCCGGTCCCCGGCGGGCTCCGATCAGATCTCCGTTCAAAATGGAAAAAAAGGAATCCACCTGCTCCAATCCCATTCCATAATAGCCGGGTCCGAAGGAATCGCTGATCACGGATGGCTCCTCCCGGGCTCCGATCCACTCTCGAAGAAGGTCTCGTCCGCCGTCGATCATCGCGGTCCCCCAGGCATCCTGATAAAAGGCGGTGCTCAGCGTCTCCTTTTCCGCTTGATCCGCGTCATCCACTTTCAAAGCGTCAGGGCCCAGCGTCAGCAGATAAACAAAGACCTTGCGAATCGCCTCCCGAGGAAAATACCCCAAAGCCTGACAGGACACGGATACTCCATTCAAGCTCGCCCGTTCCCCCGCGATCACCGATTGCGGATAGGATGAAAGGACGGCGGACAGGCGAACCTGTGGAAGCCACCGGTTTCCAACCTGTTCCGCCTCTTCCCGCAGCTCCCGATGCTCCCGTTTCGCAGGATCCAACCCACATATGCGCATCAGATGGTCCTCGGCTCGCATGCGGACCGCTCTCTCTCCAAATTCCCGCTCTAACACAATGACTCGATTTTTCATCCCGGTTTCCTTCCCAATGGAAAAACAGCCGAATTCGACGGACACCTCATACGCCCCCAAATTCGGCTGTCTCTTTCTTCTCGTTACAGCAAGGAGGCAAACGCATTCTTCTTGCTGTCCTTTGCTTTCTGCCGTTCCCGCAGCGACTTCAATATCTTTTCTCGAATGATATTAATGTGTTCCAGTAAAACGGCTTCCGCCTCCGATGCCTCACGTCGTTCCATCCGTTCCGTAATCTCCTCATGAAAGGCATGCACCTCGCCGCTGTGATTGAGCAGCTTTCCCAGAAACGCAATGCTGTAACGGCTGCAATTGTTCAAGATGGATTCCAGCTGACGTAAGAGGTACGGATTCTCGCTAACCCTAGCAATCGCCATGTGAAATTCGATATCATTGACCATAAATCGGCGGGAATCCCGGCTGTCCCCCGTAAAGGTGCCCACCTGTTCCTCCACCAGCGTTCGGATGGGACGAAACAGCTCCGCCGCCGGGTCCGCCGCCGCCTTTTCCATGGCCAAACGGATCGCCAGCTGCTCCAATGCGATGCGGACATCGAACAGGTTTTTCACTTCCTGCTCGCTCAGTTCCGTCACGAAGGACCCTTTTCCCTGTGCGATGGTCACCAACCCCTCCTGACACAGCAGATTCATCGCGCTGCGGATGGGGGTTCGAGACACCCCCAGCTGTTCGGAGATGCTTTCCTCCGTAATAATTTCACCGGGCAGCAGCTCCAAATTGATGATGGCGCGCTTTAATGTCTCATAGGTTCGATCGGCCAGAGTCCCCTTCATTTTAATTTGCGGTAATTGTGTCACTCCAGTCTCCCCTTTCCACCAGTTGCCGTTTCTTTTATTTTACAGAGGTGGACAAGAATAGTCAAGGTAATCACAAGAAGCGTAAATTCCTGTTTTGTTTTTTAAAGCTCCAAAAGGGCCTTTTTAATCTTTTCACATCCCTGCCTGACACTCTCAAAGGATTGACAGTAAGACAGACGGACACAACCGACGCCGCTCGTTCCGAAGGTCACTCCCGGAACGGAAACCACTCCCGCTTTCTCCATCAAATAGTCGCACATCGCGGAATCATCCAAACCGAATCGGGAAAGATCGGGAAATAAATAAAACGCGCCGTGAGGCTTCGCCAGCTTCACTCCTTCGATTCCGGATAGTATTTCACAGGCGCAGTCCCGATTTTTGCGGAATGCGTCTACCATCCTTTTGATAAACGCTTCCCCTTGCTCCAGCGCTTCGATCACCCCCCATTGAGCGAAGGAGTTGCAGCAGACGGAGAAATTCTGATGCACCTTATTGATGTACTTAATCATCGCCGCGGGTCCCATCACATAGCCCACCCGCCAGCCGGTCATGGAATAAGTCTTTGATGTGGATTTCACCACTAGGGTCCGTTCCTTCATATCCGGCAGCTGGGCGATGGAGAGGCTCTCCCCTTCATACACAAAAGCCTCGTAGCATTCGTCCGTCACCACCACCAGATCAAACTCCTTGGCAATGGCGGCGATCCCCTCCAGCTTTTCCCGACTCAGCACATAACCGGTGGGATTGTTGGGTGTGTTGACGAAGATCATGCGGGTCTTGTCTGTAATGCTTCCGCGCAGTTCCTCCAAATCCAGCTCCCATTCCCCGCCGCACATTCGAACGGGTACCTCCACCAGCGTTGCGCCGGCGATAGCCGCCTGGTCGTAATACGCTGAAAAATAGGGACCGGGAACCAGAACCTCATCTCCGAAGTCCAAAATGGCTGCCAGAATCGCCGCCTCAACTTCCGAAGCCCCGGCCCCGATACAGATTTCCGTATCCGGATCGTATTTCAAATTATTTTTCCGTTCCTCGTGAGAGCAAATCGTACTGCGCAATTCCGCCAATCCGCTGATATCGGTATAATGCACTTCTCCCCGGTCCAGCGCCGCTTTCACAGCGGCCTTTGCGTATTCGGGCGAATCGTAATCCGGCCGGCCGATTTCCATATGGATCATTTCCCGCCCCTGGGCTTCCAAGCGAAGGGACTTGGCAAATACTTCATACAATCCTGAGAAGGACAGTCCTCCCACTCTTTCATTATAAAGTTTCATTATCTAGTTTACTTCCTTTCCACTCTTTTTCCATTCATCATCGAAATAAATATCATAGGTTTCCGGCTTGGGCTTCGGTGTCAGCAAGGAAACCGCCACCATCAAAGCCAAGCTGAGCGGCACACTTACATAAAGCGGCGGCCAAACCACCATTTTCATCAAAAGCACATAAGAAATTCCGCCCCCCATCATCGAAGCGATGCAGCCCGCCGCGGTGGCCCGTTTCCAGAACATGGCCGAAAAGATGGGGATCAGCAATCCTCCCGCTCCAAAGGAATAACCCATTAAAAGCAAGCCTACGATCTGCGGATAGAGCACTGCGAATGCCAGGGCGATCAACGCCACCAGCGCAATGGAAATTCGAGTCACCCGCAGCATTTCCACCTCCGAATAATCTTTCTTGGAAAGCGGGCGGAGGATATCGGTCCCGATGCAAGTCGCCGCGCACAGAGAACAAGTGGATGCGGTACTCATGGTCGCGGACAGCACCGCCGCCAGTAAAATTCCAATTAGTCCGTGAGGGAGCAGATTCATGATCATGGTAGGCAATGCGTCCTGGTCCGACGTCAAGCCCGGATAGAGCAGGAAGGTGGCCATTCCGATTACGATCACCTCCACCGCTACCAGTCCGTAGAGTACGCCGGCCACCAGGTTGGATTTCCAACTGGCTGCCACGCTTTTGCATGCTCCGATATAAGTGTAACTGGCCTGCATGGTGAAGCCCGCCAACATGGTGGGGATCAAAATGGCACCGATGATCGTCAACCAGCCCATACTTCCGATCTGGGTAAACGCGGTGGGCACCTTGCCCATCATCTCACCCAAGCCACCGTTGAAATGCACACTGATGGGCATGAGGATGAAGAACAAACCGATGATCATGATGCTCAGCTGTATGTAATCCGTATAGACAACCGCCTTCAGACCCCCTAAAATCGTGTAGAACAATACTACCGCCGTAGTCAAAATCATGCTGATCGTCAAATCCCAGCCTAATAGGACATGCAGAATCGTTCCGGTGGCTACGATCTGAGCCGCTACGAAGCCCGCGTATGCCAGTAAATTCAGAAAGCCGCTGAACACCCGGGCAAAGGTGCCGAAGCGATACCCTAGATAACCACCCACGGACACCAGTCTTCCTCGATGCATCGCCCGCCAGATTCTCGGTGAAAAGGGGGCTGTGATCCACGAACCCAGAATGTTGGCCAAGCCAAACCATCCCCCGGCCACGCCAAAGGTATACCCATAGGCGGTTCCCCCCATCACCGCCGGTCCTCCGGCCATATTGGCCGTTTTCCCTACCGCGGCGGTCAAAATGCCAAAGGACCTTCCACCCACAACGGAATCCTCATTGCTTTTTACGCTTTTCGAGACAATCACACCGACCATCATCAGCATTACCAAATACAATGCGATGATCACCACATCTAAAATCGACATTTTCTCACCTTTTTCACCTTTCGATTCCAATCGATTTTACTCGACAATTTTCGTATACCGTATTTGTATACAATTAATTGTTCTTTATTATACAGCCAAATCTCAAATTGTCAATCAATTGTTTGGAATCTCAGGCAGCTTTTTTACAACACGATATCGATTGATCGAGGCAGTGTGGTAAGCTTGCGGCAACCGCTGGCAGTAATTACGTAGGAGTCACAGTTTACCACGTCCACGCCGTTTTCGCTTCGACAGAACGGATGAAGGTTGATCCTCATTCCTTCTTCCAGCCTCATCTCATTGCCTGCCTGCAGGACCGGCCATTCAAAAACTCCTGTTCCCTGCCCGTGTCCCATCCGACCGCCGCCAGTCCGTCCGGGAAATCCGTTTTCCTCCAAATAGCGGTCCAGTGATTCCGCCACAAAACCCGCAGTGACGCCAGGCTTCATCAGCGTTTCGGCGAAGCAAAAGGCTTGATCAATCGCTTCATAGGCCTTGACCTCCACCGAATCCGGTTCTCCCAGAGAAAACATTCTGATCGTTTCCCCATAATGCCCGCCTTCTCCCGAGACCTCCGAAACATAGACGCCGTATTCTCCCTTTTTCCACCTGTGATCCTTCAAAACTGCCACGGGAATTGGCATGGGAACAGGACGCGCTCCGGAATCGATCATAAAATACTGATCCTCACAGCCTTTTTTCTGGGCCGCGCAGATGGCTTCCGCCATAGCGTCCATCTCCCGCGCTCCTACTCGGACACCTCCCAGATAAGCGCGATAGGCGATTTCGTTCAGACGAACCCCTTCTTCCGACACTCGAATTTCCTCCGGGCTTTTGAGCATCATAATTCGTGCAAGCCGGTCCGTGAAGTCCATCACTGGCACCTGGCC
>CAUHLX010000210.1 GCA_959606705.1 uncultured Bacillota bacterium
GACGCTTCCAGTGCGTTCCTCAATCCGTTGTTTAAAATCAGACAGACCTCCGGTGCGGGCAGCTTCACATCACCGAATTCGATACTGATCGTGAAGGGAATGTGATTCTGCTGAAACTTACCGGTATAATACGTCAAGATTTCATTCACATATGGTTCGGCGCAAATCGGCTCCTGACTCAGCTTCGACAGCTCCGGCAGCAGCCCGCGAAAGCTCTCGCGGGCACCATCCACGTCTCCCTCGTTCAGCGGGGTTTCGATTCTTGCTATCCCGCACCGGATCTCCCTCAAAAGCTTCCGGCTGTTCAGCAGTGCCTCCACATACTGTTGGGGGGCGTAAATCTGAGCGTTCATTACATCGGTTTCCATTTGTTCTTCCAACAACCGATAGCTTTTGAGGAGGCTGTTGAAGATTACAAAATATACGATGACCATAACGGCAAAGATCATATAGAGCTGAAGGATCGACCATACGTTCTCCGTGTAATGAGCCGGAAACAAACCGCACAGCAGCAGAAGAGCACAAAACGCCACCGGAATGAGGGCCATCGGAAGCCAATTGCTCCGCAGACTTTCCGTCAGGCGACAGAACGGACGCCGAATCCATTTGAACTGTATCAGAGCGGCCGTGCCGAACAGCGCCAGCCGCCATCCCAGGTCCGTGAACTGATTGCCTCGAAAAACGGTGTTGACCAGCGTCGCCGTCACCGACAGCAGAATGAACAGATCGACCTGCGTCGCGTAATTGAACATCGCCTGGGTCACGTTGTTCCGTGCCAGCAGGTAAATCAGAAGGATGCCCGGAAGCGTAATGGTAAAGAGGAACAGCCGCAGAAATATCATCCAGGGAAAACGCATCAACAGAAACATCGAAGACCCCAGCACATAGGCGAGATAAAGCCCAAAGCACAGTAGGATCCGACCCTTCGGATATTTAAACGTAGTGATGGACGCCATCATCAGCAGCGTCATCCCTGTGGAAATCATGATTTTCAACAGCAGAAATAAATGATCCTGTTCAAACAGCATGATCATAACCTCCTTTTTCCCGGTGCCTCGACACCGGGAAACAAACGTCCAAGACAAAAGATCCGTTTTCCGCGCGGCATTCGGCCGTTCCGCCCAGCCGCTCGGCTGTCCGTCGGATATTGGTCAGCCCATAGCCATGGCCCTTTTCCGATTTCGTGGTGATCGGAAGGCCTCCCAACTCATTGAACGTACCCTGGAAACGGTTGCTGACCCGAAGCAGCAGCTGATTTTTCCGGATCGCCGCCTGCACCTTGACGGAGCGCTCCGCTTCCGTCATGAGAAGCGAAGCTTCCAGTGCGTTCTCCAACGCGTTATTGAGGATCAGGCAAAGCTCCATGTGGGGAAGCTCCTTCTCCGACACGCCGATGCGAAAGACATAGGTGATTTGCCGGTCTCGAAAACGGCTGGCGAAGGTGTTTAAAACCGCGTTAATATAAGGATCTTCACAAAAAATCTCCGTCCGGAGCACCGGCGTCCGCTCCATCAGCCCTTCGAGGTATCGCTCCGCTTCCGGGGTCTTTCCATCCGACAGCAGCGCAAGCAGCGTCGAGAAATGACCTTTCATATCATGGCGGAGGGACCGCAGTTCTTCCTCGCTGTTCCATTTGGCTTCGTAAAACTGTTTCTGCGCCGCCAGCTCGTAATCCAGCCATTCCGACCGTTCCGTCTGCATCGCCAGCTGTGTCTGCGCGGCGGCCGTATTGCGAAGCAAGGTATACACACTGATGATGGAAGTCAGCACAAAGAGAATCGTGCCGCACCAGTACAGCAGCAGTTCCGGAATCCCTTCCTTTGCCATAACAAATACGCTTCTGAGATAATCGTAGTAATAGCGTTCTCCCGCAAATGACGCCAACCCCAGCACCAGAACACCAGTCAAGATTCCGCCCAAGCCTAACAGGAACAGCCGGAATACCTGATTCTCGTCCCCAGCTTCCAGAAAAGCGCAGACCAGAAGCGCCCCCAGCCCCAGATAGAGGGTCTCGAAAAAAGGCGCGTACCCGAAGCTCAATGAACCGAAGAGGTATGTCACCGGCGGCACCAGTGAAATCGCCGCAGTGATCAGAATGAAAAACACGGCTATTTTTCTTCGCCGCTTCATCTGTGTCAACAGGAACAGCTCCGGCAGGATTACGATCAACGGCAGCATGAAATAAGCCGGAGGGATATCCAGAGCGCTGGCGTCCGGCGAGGTGTAGCCGTATTCCCGCAGATAATAAAGAACCTGAGCGAACGCCGACGCGGCCAGCAGCAGCAGAGACCAGTCCCGGCCTCCCTGAAAGAGACTGTAAAACAGCAGTCCCAGCAGCAGCAGCACGGCGGTTGCGAACGCTGACGCAGGCATGGAATTGTGATTGGCCAGAGACATGTGCAATGCCGTTTCGTTCACCTCACCGGTAAGCCATGCTTCGGGTGTGGAAGGGCCGTACTCTCCCGAAAGATGTGCGGTGGCAATGGTCAGTGTTTTTCCGGCAAAGCCCGCCGGAAGCGTACAGCGAACGGATTCACCTATTCCCTGCAGGCCCTCATATCCGGCGGGAAAGCGAACCTGACCGATTCGACTCTCCGCTTCCGGACAAGTGGTGTAAAGCAGTTCCCCATTCAGAAACACACTGCAAGGCCGCATGCTGTCCAGCCTCAGAAATGTAATACCGTCCTCCTCCTGCTCCGCGGTGAGCTCTCGGGAAAGATAGAAGGTTTTCCCCGGCTCCACATCGAGAAGCTGCCGGGGAGAGAGCTCGGTGCGCCTCCCCTCCTCCTCCAGATAGATTTCCCACCCTTTGGGATCCGAGAAGACCGGCGTGAGGCAGAGCGGCTGCCGCTCCGTGTGCGTATAGGTGCCCAAAAGTCCTAAAACTCCGACGGCGGCTGCCGCGAATAGAGGCAGAAACACCCACCTCCAACGTCCGTTTGTCCGATTCATACGGCATCCCTTCCTTTCCTCAGCTGCTTTCAAATACACCGAACAGATATTGGTTCAACGCCGTCTGTGCCTCTTCCGCAAAAGAACGGGAAATCGGAATGATCACGTTCTTCATGCGGAAGCCCTCGGCCACTCGCTCGAGCACGTAACGAAGATTGATGATATAGCTCTGATGGCACCGCACAAATTCCTCGGATTTGAGCCGGGCGGCGATCTCATCCAGCTTGCCGTAGCACATCCGTTCCCCACCGTCGCGTAGATGAAAGCAGAGCATTCGATTGGAGCTGGATATGAATTCGATTTCGTCGTATCGCAGAACCGAAGTCCGCCCTCGATAAGTGATGGACAGAACCATTTCCCGCTGCCGGCGCATTTCTTCCGCCGCCTTTTTCAACACGGACTCCAGCGCCTCCTGCTCCACCGGCTTGATGAGATATTGAAAGGCATATAAATCGAAGGCTTCCCGATAGAAATCATCACTGACGGAGACGAAAACCAGCATCGCATGTTCATCCATGGCGCGAATCCGTCCGGCGGCCTCGACACCGCTGACCCCGCTCAAGTAAATGTCCAGCAGATAGAGATCAAACCGTTCGGTCTCCGTTTCCACATCCCAAAGCAGATTTTCCCCATTGGCATACTCAACAACCGTAAGCGGAACCTCACACTTTTGCAGCATGGTCCGAAGATGCGACAGGTCTAATGAGTTATCGTCACAAATTGCCACTCGAATCATTCGTCGTTCTCCCTATCTCTCTTTGATATTCTGGGTTTATTGTATCATAAAACGTCCCAGCCGCTTCGGTTATTCTCAACACTTGAAACGTTGTTTTCTACAATCCCCGTTCCGGCGTCCGTTCTTCTGTTATGTTATACATTGTAGAAATAGGAGGACGATTGGAATATGAAACAGCCTGCATATGAAGGTTTGAGCACGTCCCGCCGGAATCCCCGCTTGCTGATCACACTGCTGTGGATCCTATCGGCCTTGATTCTGGTGATGGTCGGAATCGCCGCGGGATCCCAAGGGAAAGCTGGTTCCCCGTTTCCGCGATCCGGTATCACGGTGCTGGAAAACGGCTGGTCCGACGAGACAGGGGCCAGCGTCAGTCTTCCCATCAAAGTTCCCTGCCGGACCAACGGTTATCGTTTTTCCACGGCACTCCCATCGGGAAACATCGACGGTCAATCTCTGCTTTTTTCGGCCAAATATTTGAATGTTCACTTATACATCGATGAAAAGGAGCTGGGAAGCTGCCTCTGTCAACCGACGGAACAGGATCGTACGCTGGGCAAAACCTTCGTCCTGCTTCCTCTTCCGGATGAATCGTCCGCGAGGACATTGAGGATCGAAGCGGAACCATTGTTAGGCGAAAACGCCGTATACGAGATTACCGCTCCAAGCGTAGGGACCGAAGGCGCCCTGGTCTATGAATTGATTGTCAGCGAGCTGCCGCTCCTGGGAATCAGCTTTATGATTTTCTGCTTCGGTCTGCTTCTGCTGATTTGCGACCTACAGGCCCTGCGTGCGGGAACCGCTTCCGGTGAAATGGGCACCCTTCGGAACGGATTTCGGAACAGTTTTTTGAGTATGGGACTGTTCGCCATTCTGTTTTCACTCTATTCTCTCGCAATTACCGATACGATCCATCTGTTCCTGGCGAATTCCTATTTGATCTACCTCATGGAATTCCTGCTGCTCGCTCTGCTTCCGCTCCCGCTTCTGGTCCTTGTGGCGGAGGCCTGCACGGCCGCGTTTCAAACGCTTCTGTTCGCGGACTGCTGCGCCACCTTCCTCAATTTTGTCCTGCAAGCGGGGCTGCACTTCTTCTTTCGGCTGGAGCTGCGTGACACCTTACCGATCACTCATCTGCTGATGGTGGTCACTGCCGCGCTGCTGATCGCGGCACTGGCATCGATTCTCTTTCAGGATCGCGGGCAATGGTGGCTTCCGATTTCGTTTATCCCGGTTTTAGCGGGAGCGCTCTTCGACCTCCTCCGCTATTATCTTCCCGGCTTCTACCAAAAAGCCCTGGGATTTCAATTGGGTGTCCTCGTGTTTCTGCTGCTTCAGACCACGGACCTGATCCGGCGGAATTTTGCGTTCTTCCAAAATAATCTGAAAGTCAGCTCCTATCGCCAGATGGCTTATACTGACGCGCTCACCGGGCTTGCCAATCGGACGGCCTTTGAAGCGATGCTGGAAAAAATAAGAAAGGAAGCGGATGGCTGCTCTTCGATTTGGTGCATCTCCGCCGATATCAATAATCTGAAAAAGACCAACGATGCTCTGGGCCACGCGGCGGGGGACGAGTTGATCTGGAGCGCGGCTCAAATTTTGCGATACTCCTTCGGCGAAAACGCCCACATTTATCGAACCGGCGGTGATGAATTCGTACTATTCCTGTTCAATCA
>CAUHLX010000211.1 GCA_959606705.1 uncultured Bacillota bacterium
TTTTTATTTTCCACCCCCTCACGCTGTCTCAAAAAGTCGTAGAATCGGATATTCTGAGACAAATGGAGTCTTTTTCTTACATTTATATGAATAAAAAGTGAATATTGGTATCTTGAGAACAAAAAAAAGACTGTTGCGAAATATTTTATTTCACAGCAGTCTTTCCCGCTCTTTTACTCAAACTCTAACGATGATCCGCTCTCTTCGAAAGAAAAAGCGTCTAATTCCTCTTGGACCGTTCCCGCTCCTCCGAGGTTTCCTGCGCAGCTCTCAGCTCTTCGAGATCGGGAAGCTTCATGGCCCCGCAGTGGGCGCACCCGGAGGCTCCTCCCGCGCCGGCCGAACAGCCCGCGCAGCCGCCGCCGCAGCCGCAAGCATTCCCCTTCTTCTTTACCAGAAAACGGATCGCCAGAAAAAACAGCACCGCCAGCACCGCGCAGATGATCAGATCGGCGAGATGGCCGGTAATAAAAGCTAACATATTCTCATCCCCTTTTAAACGCACCATTCGGAATACGGCCACCGGACAGTGATCCCGAGGCCCGGCCGCCGCAGCTTTCATCTAAGCCACGTTCGTCTCCGCCTCTCCGGTGAGGCGAGCTCTTCTGCGTTCCGGATTGGGCCGGAACATCAGGAATAGTCCGATGACCAGAATGACCGTCGCTATCACTGTTCCTACCCCGAAACCGCCACCGGTAAACAAATTACCGAACTGGTAGACCAGCAGTGCGACACAGTAGGCGAACACGGTCTGATATCCGATGGCAAACGCCGTCCACTTGGCGCTGGCCATTTCCCGCTTGATGGCGCCGATGGCCGCGAAGCAGGGAGCACACAGCAGGTTGAACACCAGAAAGGAGACCGCCGCCGCGGTGGTGGGAAACATCTGCATGGTTGCCGCCCACAGGCCGGGATCGTCCTCGCCGGCTTCCGCCAGGCCATTGAGAACCCCGAAGGTTCCCACCACATTTTCTTTGGCGACCAACCCGGAAATCGTGGCCACCGCGGCCTTCCAGTTGGCAAAGCCCAGAGGAGCGAAGAGCCAGGCGAACGCATTGCCGATCATGGCCAGCAGGCTGTCGTCCTCCCCCACCATTCCAAAACCGCTGTCCCCGAAACCGAAGTTGGACAGGAACCAGATCACACCGCAGGCTACGAAGATAATGGTACCGGCTTTGATAATGAACGCTTTACAGCGTTCCCACATGTGGATCAGAACACTTTTTGCCGCCGGAATATGATACTGAGGCAGCTCCATGATGAAGGGCGCCGGGTCCCCGGCGAACATCTTCGTTTTCTTCAGCATGATTCCCGAAACGATAACCGCCGCGATTCCCAGGAAGTACATCGCCGGAGCCATCCACCAGGCCCCGCCCATGATCGCACCCGCAATCAGCGCGATCACCGGGAGCTTGGCGCCGCAGGGAATGAAGGTTGTGGTCATGATGGTCATTCGGCGATCCTTTTCATTTTCGATGGTCTTGGTCGCCATAACCCCCGGAACTCCACAGCCGGAAGAAATCAGCATCGGTATGAAGCTCTTTCCGGACAGTCCGAATTTACGAAAGATCCGGTCCATGATAAACGCCACTCGAGCCATATAACCGCAGTCCTCCAAAACGGACAGGAAGAAGAACAGGATAAACATCTGAGGAACGAAGCCCAGCACGGCGCCCACGCCTCCGATGATTCCGTCCACCACCAAGCCTACCAGCCAGTCGGACGCGCCGACTCCTTCCAGGAAGCTGGCTGCCGCCGGCTGAATCCAGGCGCCGAACAAGGTATCGTTGGTGAAATCCGTAACGATGGCTCCCAGCCAGGTGACGGAAACATAGTAGACCAGGCCCATGATGGCGATGAAAATCGGCAGCGCCAAAATCCGGTTGGTCACCACTCGGTCGATCTTGTCGGAGGAGGTCTCCGCCTTAACCTTCTTCTTGACACAGGTCTTCATTAACTTAGATATGTATTCATACCGTTCATTGGTAATGATGCTCTCGGAATCATCGTCCAGCGCTTCTTCCACCGGAACGATGAGTGCTTCCAGGCGCTCCCGGACGTCTCTTCCGAACCGGAACTCTTCCAGTACCTTTTCATCTCGTTCAAAACATTTGATGGAATACCAGCGCAGCTGCTCCGGCGATACCACGTTCTTTACGATCTCGGAAATCTGCTCCAGCGCGTCCTCCACCGGTCTGCTGAACCTGTGCCGCGGTGGTGTCTGAGACTTAGCCTTGCCCAGCATCACCGCCTTGTTGGCCACCTCTGTCAAACCGGTTCCCTTCAGCGCCGAGGTCTCCACAATATCGCAGCCCAGCGCCGCGCCCAGCTTGCCCACGTCGATCTGGTCGCCGTTCTTCTTCACCAGATCCATCATGTTCAGTGCCAGCACCACCGGAATTCCCAGCTCCATCACCTGAGTGGTCAAGTACAGATTCCGTTCCAAATTGGTGCCGTCCACCAAATTGATGATCGCGTCCGGATGGTCGTTCATCAGATAATTCCGGCTCACCACTTCCTCTAAGGTGTAGGGGGAAAGGGAGTAAATCCCCGGAAGGTCCGTGATCGTCACCTCTTTGCTGCCCTTCAGCTTTCCTTCTTTTTTTTCCACCGTTACCCCGGGCCAGTTGCCGACATACTGGCTGCTTCCTGTCAAATCGTTGAACATGGTGGTCTTGCCGCAGTTGGGATTGCCCGCCAACGCGATTTTAAATGCCATACCCTTCATCTCCTTTATGTATCGATTCTCTTCATTACTGCTTCTAATTGCGCGCCAATAATTAGTGCCGACTAACTAATGGCTTTAAAAGATGCGGGACCACCCTTCGTACTCTGCTTCCCGCTCTGCCTTAGCCTGTCAATCTATTTCATATCGGCCTTCGCCCTATTCCACCAAAATCGTATCCGCATCCCCCTTGCGGATGGACAGCTCATAGCCTCGCACCGTAACCTCCACCGGATCTCCCAGCGGAGCGACCTTCCGTACGAAAATGTCGGTTCCTTTCGTGATCCCCATATCCATAATCCGCCGCTTCAGCGCGCCGGCCCCGGTCAGCGACCGAACCGTAACGGTCTCGCCCTTTTTCGCGTTTCGCAATGTTTTCATCGGTTCCTTTTCCTTTCTCAACTCTTCAAGCCTAAAATTGATCGGATCACCAGACCCGGCCCCTGCCGGGTCCCGAGACCCAAACGGATTAAGCGATCATGATGTGGCCTGCCATCCCCTTGCTGATCGCCACTCTGGCATCCTTCACATTGACAATCAGATTGCCGTTTATTTCCGACACGATGGTAATCGCGCCGCCCTCTACAAACCCTAATGATTCCAGAAATCGTTTCGTTTCGGCCTTCCCGCTGATCTTTCGAATCCTCTGTGTCTCTCCCGAACGCGCCATTGTCAAAGGCATCATGGTACCTCCCATCTTTTTTAAGCCCACTTGCGGCCGTTTCCATTTATCCGGCTTTATCTCAACAGCATGTTTTACAGTATGCTGGTTAGCTTTCGCTAACTTCTTTCATTTTTGCAGTTTACTATAACTAACTCGGTTTGTCAACCCTTTAAATTCATTGATTGAAACAAAATATTATGGTAACATAATAGATAGCCAATTCTTTTGAGTGAGGAGATCGAAACAATCATGAAACTGCAAGAGTCCGGTGAAAACTATTTGGAAACCATCTTGGTTCTTCATAACAAGACCGGTTTTGTCCGTTCCATCGACATCGCCAGCGAGCTGGGCTTCAGTAAACCCAGTATCAGCCACGCAATGATGCTTCTGCGCAACGCCGGTTACATCGAGATGGACCCCAAAACCAATCAGATTACCTTGACCGATTCGGGCCGCGCCATTGCCGAACGCATTTACGAGCGCCACTGCGTTCTGTCCGAATATCTTATGTCCTTGGGAGTCAGCGACGAAAACGCCGCCGCGGACGCCTGCAAGATCGAACATGACATCAGCGAGGAAACCTTTGAAAAAATCAAGGATCAGGTTCTCCTGCGCCGAAATTCCGCAACGCATTCTTAATCTGTACAAAGGACTCTTGAATACAGCCATCCGTCTTCACGACGGACATCGCCTTCCCTCTCTTCCCTCGGCAGCTTACCGTTCCATTAGTTGGTGTCCATTGGTTCCTTATTATTAATTAGTTTATGCTAACTATATAGCCACTTCCTTTTTTCGATTGCCAGCGCTTTCAGAAATTATTTTCTATCACTATTTTCAAAAATCCTCTTGACATACTAGTTAGCTTAGACTAATATGTAATTAGGTTAGTTGATGCTAACTTAAGGCATGTTCACGAACCGCATGCATGACAACCACATTTTTTTCGTCAAAGGAACAAACTCTCTCTGTTCCGAATGCAGGCTGAGGTCGTTTTTCAACCGGCGGCCACAGTCTGCCTCCTTGATGGAATCAGCTCCGCGAAGACGCGGAGTTTTTTATGATTCCTGCGTTAAAATTCGCCATTTTTCAACGAAATCGCCCAGTTCCTCCCTCCTTGCAATTCCTTCGGAAATATGTTAGTTTTAGTAGAGAGAAACAAAAGAGGAAAGTAGGGATAACATGATGAGAATCGATAAAATTGGGGGACGGTTTTTCGCAGTTTTTTTAGTGGTCTGTTTGACGGTCGGACTGCTGTCGGGCTGTCGGGAACGAAGTGAAGAACAGTCGGAAGCGCTGGTCGCTCTGCAAAAGACCGTAGAGTATTACGAATCCATCAACCAGCTGTCGGATTGGCAGGAGCTGGTTGCTCTTTATGGCGCCACACAGACGGACGGCATCGGAGTAAAGTGGGATAGCTTAAATATTCCCGAAACCCCGGCGCCGGACGGAACATCCATGGCCTGTGCCCAGGCCATCATTGCCAACATGACCAAGGGGAGCCCCGACCAGGAGCTGGTCAAACAGCTGGCGGCTTTGCAGGACCCGGTTTCCGGCAGCTTCAGCACCGATTCGATTTCCTCCCACATTTGGGCGATGATCTCACTGAACATTTCACAGGGCTCGGAGAATTATAACTACGGGGACGCGGTGAAATACCTTTTAACGTTCCAGCGTGAGGACGGCGGATTCTCCGCGGACCCTCAAGCCGCCGAAAGTGACATCGAGCTGAGCGGGATCGCGGCGATTGCGCTTTCTCCATACTATCAAGCCAATTCGGACAACGGAAATGTGAAGAATCTGGTGCGGTTCTTTCAGAATCGTCAGCTGCCTGACGGAGGCTACGCCGGCCCCGAGGGAGAAAGTGTCAACGCGGTTTCCTCCGTGATCAGTGGGTTGACCGCTCTGGAGGAAAGTCTGCCGAAAAGCAAGGATGAAAAGAAAAGTCCTCTGGACGCGCTG
>CAUHLX010000212.1 GCA_959606705.1 uncultured Bacillota bacterium
AGCATTAAGGAAACGCTGGAACCGCCGATCTTTGATGAAAAGGAAGATGCTCCTATGGCTCCGGCCGAGGAAGAAGCGGTGGAAGCTGCGGAGGCCGAGGAAAATACGGAGGCATAAGAGGATCACTGACTCTATAGTGCAAGAGGAGCGGATGCTATGCATCGGCTCCTTTTTTATAACATAGTCGGATTTCCGCTCCGAACGTTTTAAATCCCATTTGGGCGCAAATACTTTATGGAAAACATCGCGGCAAACATTTCAACAGACATCGAAAAAATTGCGTAGAATGCTGTCTAACACAGATCGACATATTTTGCCTGACAAAATGGTAAAGTGTTGTTGAATAGGCATTGAAAGGGAAGCTAGGGAAACGGGCTCAAGGCGGCTGCTGAGCGGAAAGGAGAGGGCCATGTCAAAATGGGGAAAGAACATTTATAAGAGAAAGGACGGAAGGTGGGAGGGGAGGTATCGGATTCAGAAGGGTCGATATAAGTACTTTTACGCTTCTACCTATGAAGAGGTCCGGAATAAACTGGATGGCGCGATGAAGCTTTGGGAAATGGGAACGCCTTTTGATGAGGACGAGCTGTTTGAGGACGCGGCGGTTCGCTGGCTGTTTTCCAATCGGTGCATGAAATTGAATCCGTCCACGGTCTCCGCATATTATAATACCATCTCCAAGGATTTGGCCCCCGGGTTCAAGGACAAAAAGATTTCCTCTTTAACACCCCAGGATATTACCGGTTTGTTTGATCAGCTGATCGATCGGGAATATTCGGATTCCCGCATCAAAAAAATCAAGGCAGTGCTTAAGGGTATTTTTGAAGAGCTGTATGATCGGCCGGATCTGGCGTATTGTGTCACTCGTTTCAATCAAAGCAGTGGGATTTCCAAGAAAAAAGTAGAGGCCCTTTCGGTCAGGGATCAGCGGCGTCTGGAAGCCGCGGTGGAAAAATCCGAAAACCCCAACGCCATCGGAATTTTAATCTGTCTTTACACCGGGATTCGGATCGGAGAGCTCTGTGCGCTGCGGTGGGAAGACATCGACTTTGACAAAAGACTGATGGGAATCCGCAGAAATATCACTCGAGTGAAAAACTTTGAGGGCGGCAGGTACAAGACCAGCCTGATCGTGGGAACGCCGAAGAGCAAGAGCTCGGAACGAGTCATCCCGCTGCCTGATTTTTTAATGGATGTTTTGGTCAGACGGTTTGACAGCAAAGACAATCGCAGCTGTTATATCGTTTATAATACTTACGGGGATCACACGGAGCCGCGCTGTTATCAGAGAGTGTTTCATCAGGTGTTGGAGATTGCTCAGATGCAGACCTTTCATTTCCACGTCCTGCGGCACACGTTTGCCACCAGAGCCATCGAACAGGGGATGGACGTAAAAACACTGTCGGAGCTTTTGGGACATTCCAGCGCGGTGATTACGCTAAATGTTTACTCCCACTCACTGCTGGAACAAAAGCGGGTGGGAATGGCGAAGATGAACGATTTCTTCGCAGAATCAGGATCTTGAAAGGAGGCGGCCGATGGAAAATTTGGTTCTGATCGGTATGCCCGGCTGTGGAAAGAGCACGGTGGGCGTCGTTCTGGCCAAAACGCTGGGCAAGAGGTTTTTGGACACGGATTTGATCATTCAGGAAATGCAGGGAGCGCTGCTGCAGCCGCTGCTGGATACGAAAGGGATGGAATTCTTTTTGAAAGCGGAGGAGGAGGCACTGCTGTCCGTGGAGGAAGACAACGCGGTTATCGCCACCGGAGGCAGCGCGGTTTACAGTCAAGCCGGAATGGCGCATTTAAAGAAAAACGGCACGATTATCTATTTAAAGCTTCCGCTGGAGTGCATCGAGCAGCGTCTGTTCAATATTAAAACCAGAGGGATTGCTTTGGGGCCGGGAGAAAGCATCGCTTCTCTGTATGCCAAAAGAATTCCCCTTTATGAGTCCTATTCCGATCGGATCATCGATGCGGCGGAAAAGACCGTGGAAGAAGTGGTTTCCGCTATTGTAGAGACCGCACTTTTTTCATGACCCGGCATCATTGATTACGGTGAAATTCCCAAGGGATTCATTGCTGGGTTTTCGACAGCATCAATAGTTCTTCAGCGCTTTTCAGCGTGGTTTCGGTGATGTTAATTCCGCCCAGCAGCCGGGCGATTTCCCGAACCTTTTCTTCATGGTCCAGGGGAACCACGGTGGTGTGGGCGGCATCACCTTCGGTGATCTTTTCGATTCGGTAATGAGCGTCTCCGAAGGCGGCGATCTGAGGAAGGTGCGTAATACAGATCACCTGATGATTTTTGGCAATATCCAGAAGCTTGCGGCCTACGATGCTGGCGGTAATTCCGCTGATTCCGCTGTCGATCTCGTCGAAAATCAGGGTGGGAATTTTATCGTAATCGCCGATGATGCTCTTGAAGGCCAGCATGATGCGTGAAATCTCGCCGCCGGAAGCGATTTTAGCCAAAGGCTTGGCGGCTTCTCCCCGGTTGGTGGAAATGAGAAATTCCACCCGGTCCGCGCCGTCTTCGGAAAAGACGGCTTTTCCCCCTCCGTCCGTCAGCGGAGAGAGCTCCACGGTGAGGACCGCGTCTTTAAAGTTCAACTCGGACAATTCCCGGTTGATCTTTTTTTCCATTCGCGCGGCCGCTTCCCTGCGAAGCGCGGTGAGCCGTTCGCAGGCCAGGGAAAGCTGTTCCCGGCAAACGGCCAGCTGGCTTTCCAGTTCCCCTTTTCTCCGGTCCGCATTTTCGATCAGGTCGATGTCGCGGGAGATCGTTTCACCGTAAGCCAGCACGGCGTCCAGCGTGCCCGCGGACCCTCCGTATTTATGCTTTAAATTAGTGAGGAGATCCAGCCGTTCGATGGTCTGATTCAGTTCCTCGGGGGAGAAGGTGACAGAATCCCGTTCTCTGCGAAGAGCACCGCCTAAATCCTCCAGACGATAGTAACAGTCCGAGACCGTCTCCGCCAAGGAGCCGATCTCCGTCGAAAAGGAAGAAATTTCCTCCAGCAGACGCATGGAAGTGCCCAGCCCCTCCATAGCCGAAGGACTGGCATCGCAGAGAATCTCATAAGCCCCCGCCAGATTTTCAAAGATCTTTTCGCTGTTTTGGAGCAGGACTAGCCGCTGTTCCAATTCCCGATCCTCCCCGGGAAGCGGATTTGCAGCCGTGATTTCCGACAGCTCAAACCGCATGAAATCTCGTTTGCGTTCCGCTTCGTTTTGACTGCGGGAGATCAGGGCCAATTCCTTGCGCAGCGCCATGTACTGGTGATATAGCTCCCGGACCTTTTCTTTTATAGGACGAATTTCGTTTTCACCGGACAGATCCACGAAGGTGATGTGGCTTTCCGGATTGAGGAGGGACTGGTGGTCATACTGGCCGTGAATGTCCGCGATCTTTCTGCACAGCCGGTTGAGAAAGGAGACGGAGACGGTTTCACCGTTCACACGACAGGCGCTTTTTCCCGCCGCGCTGACCTCTCGAAGGATCACCAGAGGTTCCTCGACCGGTAGGCCGTTTTCCTCTAAAAGCTCGTCTACCTCGGTGCCGCAGGCTTCCACCGCCAGCCGAATGACGGCCTTCTCTTTGCCGGTACGAACAAAAGCCGTATCGGCACGGCTTCCCAGCGCCAGACTTACGGCTTCGATTACGATGGATTTTCCGGCACCTGTTTCACCGGTAATGATGTTCAGTCCTTCCCGAAAATCGATGTTCAGCCGATCGATAATGGCAAAGTCCCGTATGCTGATTTGTGAGATCATGACGCGCTCCTTATTTCATCATTTCATTGAATCGGCTCATGAGCGCGGGAACGTTGGCCGGGTCATTGACCACCAGCATCAGCGTGTTGTCTCCGGCAATGCTGCCGATCACATTGGGAAAGTTCAGATTGTCGATGGCTTCACCCGCGGCGGCCGCACAGCCGGACAGTGTCTTGACCACGATGATATTGCCGGCACTGTTGATGGTCTGAATCGTCTCTTTGAAAATTTTTACGAAGCGGTCGGAAATCGGTCGGTCTTCACTGACTCCCACGGTGTATTTATACCGCCCGCTGGGGGAGAGAGTCTTGATGAGCTGCAGCTCTTTGATATCCCGGGAAATCGTGGCCTGAGTCACCTTATAACCGGCTTTTTTCAGAAGCTCCACCAGCTTTTCTTGCGTTTCGACTTCATTTGTGTTGATGATATCCAGTATTTTATTCTGTCGTGAATATCTCATATGCTCTCCTTTTTTCCCTGGCATACAGGGGAATCTTTATAAAAGAATATGTATATTTATTATAACATGAGGTGGTGCAATTTAAAAGCGAGATTTGTTTTGGGAAAAGTCCTGTTTTGCAAGAGACAAGGGGCTTTTTTTATGATATAATTTATTGTTAGTATGTGCGAACACCTGTGCGCGGAGAACGTGCTGAAATAGAGACAATTCGAGGGGGAAGCGGGCGGATGAAAATACTGGGAATCGACCCTGGTTTCGCGATTCTGGGCTACGGAATCATCGAGATGAAAGGAAATCACTTCAGCGTCTGCGGATACGGCGCGGTGACCACCGAAGCGGGCACTCCCATGCCGGACCGGCTGAAACATCTGTATTCGGAGTTGATGGAGATCATCTTGGAGTACCAGCCGGAGGTCGCTTCCGTGGAAGAGTTGTTTTTCAACACCAATGTCACCACGGCGATCAATGTGGGGCAGGCTCGGGGCGTGGCGATTTTAGCCTGTGCCAATTGCGGGTTGTCCATCGCCGAGTATACGCCGCTGCAGATCAAACAAGCCCTGGTTGGTTACGGAAGGGCGGAAAAAAAACAGGTCCAGCAGATGGTCAAGACGATTTTAAATTTGAAGGAAGTACCCAAGCCCGACGATACGGCGGACGCCCTGGCGGCGGCGATTTGCCACGGCCACTCCTCAGGGTCCACGGATCGGTACCGTCAGCAGATCGAGGCGGCCATGGCCAAAAGCGGCGCCCCGCGGCGGGGAGTCAAAGGTCTCGGGGCCGGTGGAAATAAAGGGAGAAAGTAAAACGATATGATTCATTACATCAAAGGGAAAATTACCATGAAATTCGACGGCGGCGTGGTGGTCGAAAACGGCGGCATCGGTTATGAGCTGTTCGTTCCGGAGAATGACGCCGTTTATTTGGCCCAGTCGGATCAGGAGGTACTGGTTTACACCTCCATGATCGTCAGGGAGGATGATGTCAGTCTCTATGGGTTCTCCACAAAGGTATCTCTGGAGCTGTTCGGAAAGCTCACTACGGTCAATGGCGTAGGATCGAAGGCGGCTATGGCGCTGCTTT
>CAUHLX010000213.1 GCA_959606705.1 uncultured Bacillota bacterium
TATTCTTCGAGGGAGAGGACATTCTGAGCCTCCGGCCCCGGGAAATGAAACGGCTGCGCACGAAAATGCAGATCGTCTTTCAGGACCCCTTCGCCTCACTCAACCCGCGGATGTGCGTTCACGAGGCGATCATCGAGCCGCTGATCATACAAGGAGTGTTCAAAGCCTCCGATCGGGCGGGGCTGATGGAAAAAGCCAAGGAAATGATGGAGCTGGTGGGGTTGGCCAGCCGGCTGATCAACGCGTATCCCCACGAACTGGACGGGGGAAGACGACAGCGGATCGGCATTGCCCGAGCGCTGGCCTTGAATCCCAGGTTTATCGTCTGCGATGAACCGGTATCTGCTCTGGATGTGTCCATTCAAGCACAGATTCTCAATCTGATGCAGGATCTACAGGAGCAGCTGGGGTTGACCTACCTGTTTATCACCCATGATTTATCGGTGGTAAAGCATTTTTCCAATGAAATCGCGGTGATGTACTTGGGCCAGCTGGTGGAGAAGTGTCCGGCGCCCCAATTGTTTGAAAAACCGCTGCATCCGTATACGGAAGCGCTGTTATCGGCGATTCCCATCCCCGATCCCACGCTGAAATGCGAACAGATTCTGCTAAAGGGAGAGCTGACCTCTCCCATCGATCCGGGAAAGGGCTGCCGATTTGCCAAACGATGCCTGTACGCCAAGGAGGAATGTGTGAAAGACGATTTGGAATTCGCGGAGGCGGAGCCGGGGCATTACGTGGCGTGCCGGCGCTATAAAGAGCTTCACGGAAAGGAGGGAGCGTAAGGCTTTTCTTAAAACGCAGAGATCGTATCAGCTGAAAAAGGAACCAAAGAAGGGAGACACGAAATGAAGAAGAGAAGTATGGTTATGATCCTGGTCCTGGCGTTGATGATGTCAACGGCGCTTACCGGCTGCGGCGGCGGGGACGGAGGAAATGACGGCGGTTCGGAAGCGAAGGATACGCTGATCGTGGCACAGGGAACGGATGTGACCTCCATCGATCCCCACAAGAGCAACGAACGAGCCTCGATTTCCGTGTACGGACAAATTTTTGACACGCTGGTCATCACCAACGAGTCCATGGAAGCGGAGCCGTGTATCGCGGAAAGCTGGGAGTTCTTATCGGATACCGAACTGCAGTTTCACATTCGCAAGGATATCACCTTCCAAAACGGAGATCCCCTTACGGCAGCCGACGTCGCGTTTTCCATCGAGAGAATCATGGAATCACCGTATGTGGCTTATACCTTGGACTTTGTTTCCAGCGTGGAACAAACGGATGATTACACCGTAGTGGTTAAAATGGATTCGCCCTTTGGCCCGGCGCTGGCACATTTCTCTCATCCGTCGACGGCCATCGTGCCGAAGGCTCTGGTAGAGGCCGATGAGGAAGGGTTCGGGCTGAATCCGGTGGGAACCGGTCCGTACAAGCTGGCCGAGTGGAAGCACGGAGAATACGTAAAGCTGGAAGCTTATGACGATTGCTTCCGCGGGGCGCCGAAGACCAAGAAGGTCACCATCGATATCATGCCGGAAAATTCCCAGCGCTTTATTGCTCTGGAAAGCGGAGAGATCGACGCCGCCTATGATATTTCCCCCAACGACGTTTCGAAGGCGGAAGGAAACGAAGCGCTGCGCATTCTGTCCGAGCCGTCCCTGGCCTGTATGTATTTGACCATGAACGTGAAAAAGGAAGGACCGCTGGCGGATAAGATGGTGAGAAAGGCCATCGAAGCGGCGGTGGACAAGGAGGGAATGATCAGCGCGGTCGCCTACGGAAACGGGGAAGCGGCAAATATCCTCATTCCTCCCGGCGCGGTGGGATATTCCGATCAGGTAAAAGGCTCCGAGTACAGTGTGGAAAAAGCCAAGGAGTACATGAAGCAGTCCGCCTATCCCGACGGTTGCTCCCTCACTTTGTGGGTGGATGACAACGCCACCAAAATCGAGCTCTGCAATATTTTACAAAATCAGCTCAAGCAGATCGGCATCGAGGTGAAATTGGAGATCATGGAATTCAGTACGCTGCTGTCCAAGCTGAACGACGGGAAGCACGATCTGGTCCTGGAAGAGTGGACCACCACCGCCGGAGACGCCAATTACACCTTGTACGCGGTATACAATTCCCAGACGACTCCTTACGAGGGCAACGATTCGTTTTACAGCAATCCCGAGGCCGATCGGCTCATCGAGCTGGGACGTTCGCAGTTCCAGCTGGAGGACCGGATGAAAGCCTATGAACCGCTGTACGAAATCGTGATGGACGATCTGCCCTATCTGCCCATCTACTATCCGTATGACAGCATCGCCTTATCGAAAAAGGTCGAGGGCTTCACCATCAACCCCAAGGGCAATCACCAGTTAAAGGACGTCGTGATTTCACAGTGAGCAGACAGCGTCCGTTAGGAGGAAACAATGGAAAAACAAGCGCGGTTTAGAGAGTTTTACTCATCGGAAGGAAAGGCCATTCTCTTTCCGGTGATCACCATTAAGGGAGACGAGGAAGGTCCCCACGCCGTCATTACGGCGGGAATTCACGGGGCGGAATACCCTCCTATTTTAGCGGCTTTGGAATTCTGTGAACAGTGTGATCCCGCCCAGGTGAAAGGGACGATCACGGTCATCCCCATCTGTGGGACGGAGGCCTTTCGGCAGAAGAGCGTTTTCGTCTGCCCGGTGGATCAAAAAAACCCCAACCGGTGTTTTCCGGGACGAATCGGGGGCAGCTACACGGAGGAGCTGGTTTACCATCTCTTTACGGATTTGATCTCGAAGGGAGATTACCACATCGACCTGCACGCCGGAGACCTGATCGAAACCCTGTCTCCCTTCGCGGAATGCTGTGAAGGGGTGGACGAAGAAGTGGACCGCCTGTCGAAGGAGATCGCGCTTTACTACGGCTCGCCGGATATCGTGATTACGCAAACCGACATGGAAAAGCCGGGAGAAGGTCTATGCTACATGAACTCCGCCAGGCACCACATTCCCAGCGCGATCGTGGAAGCGGGGCAGATGGGGCAGTGCGACCGGGAATCCGTGGAACGGCACTTGTGGGGCCTGAGGAATGTTCTCCGGAGATTCGGGAACTTGCCCGGAGAGGTGGTGACGCCGGAACGGGTGAATTATTACCGTGATTGGAGAACGGTTTCCTCGCCGGCCCGGGGAATTTTCTACCCGGCGGTCCGCAGAGGAGATCTGGTGGACCTGGGGCAGCGAATCGGAGAGATCAGAAGTTATTTGGGGGAACGGCTCGCGGAGGTCGTTTCGCCGGTGGAAGGGAAGGCCTTGTATCTGGCGTCCAGTCCGGCGGTAGACGAAGGCGAGTTCCTGCTGGATCTGGCCATCCGGTAACGGCGGAGACACAAACTATTTCGTTGATGAGCAAGTGAAACAGAAAGGAAAGAGAGAATGAAAGAGTTCAACAGAGACACGGAAATTTTGTACCAAGGACATCGCATCAGCGGGAAGCACGACACTCCCGAGGTGGAGCCGGTTTATCTGACCAGCGCTTTCAACGTCAAGGATCTGGACGAGCTGGATTTTGTGTACGACGGAGGCGGCTTCGCGTACAACCGGACCTGTAATCCCAATCGGACCGCGCTGGCGGAATCCATGACTTATCTGGAAGGCGGGGAGGCTTCCCTGATCTGCGGCTGCGGCATGGGGGCCATCAGCACCACCCTTCTGACCCTGCTTGAGAGGGGCGATCACTTCCTGTCGGATCGGACGCTGTACGGAGAGACCATCGACTTTATTAAGAAGGTGCTGGCCAAGGCAGGAGTGGAGTACACCTTTACCGATTTTACGGATTTGGAAGAGGTGAAGCGGTGCATCAAGCCCAATACCAAGGTATTTTACACGGAGACCATCTCCAATCCCATGATGTCCGTGGTGGATCTTCCGGCGGTGGCCGAGCTGGCGCATGAGCAGAACGCCATCTTTGTAGTGGACAACACCTTTACCACCTCGCTGATGATTCGGCCGCTGGAGGTGGGAGCGGATATTGTGGTCAACAGCCTCACCAAGTTTGTCAACGGCCACAGCGATGCGCTCGCAGGCTCGGTGACCTCAACCAAAGAGATGATCGAGGCGATTTACGATACGCAGGTCCTGCTGGGGACCACGGCCGACGCCTTTTCCAGCTGGCTGGTATCCCGATCCATCCGCACCATGGATTTGAGAGTCCAAAAGCAGATGGACAATGCCGCCGTATTGGCCAAGGCTCTGGAAGAAAATCCCCACGTGCTTCGGGTGATCCACCCCAGCCTGGAGAGCCACCGGCAGCATGAGCTGGCCGCCCGGCTCTATCGCCACGGATTCGGCGGGATGCTGAGCTTCTTCGTGGAGGACGATCGGGAGAAAATCAATGAATTCATGCACCGGCTGCAGCTGGTCCATTACGCCATGACCTTGGGAGGCTACCGCACCACCATCGCGCATCCCGTCACCTCCTCGCACTACGACGTGCCGGAAGAGGAACGGAGAAAGATGGGCATCACCTTCGGATTGATCCGGGTGTCGGTGGGAATGGAAAACGCAGCGGATTTAATCGGTGATTTCAATCAGGCGCTGGAGGTTTTCGGCAAATAGTGCCTGGCTGAGACGGGTTGGAGGGAAAAACGATGTCAGAGGTTATGGAAATCAGATGGCACGGACGCGGGGGGCAGGGCGCCAAAACGGCGGCCCTGCTGCTGGCGGACGTGGCGTTTCACACGGGAATGTTCGTGCAAGGATTCCCGGAATACGGACCGGAGCGGATGGGTGCGCCCATCACGGCCTATAACCGGTTGAGCGGAAGGCGGATCCGCGTTCATTCCAATATCGAGCGGCCGGATTATGTGGTGGTAGTGGATGAGACTCTTCTGGATTCGGTGGATGTGACCGGTGGTTTGAAAGAATCCGGAGGAATCATTATCAATTCTTCCCGGAGCAAGGGTGAAATAATGAAGCGGCTGAACGGTTACGGGGGAGCGGTTTACGTGGTGGATGCGAGACGAATTTCTCTCGCCGCGCTGGGAAAGTATTTTCCCAACTCCCCCATGCTGGCCGCCGTCGTCAAAGTGACCGGCGTGATGGGGAAGGAGGCTTTTTTCAATCAGATGAGGGATTCGTTTCAACATAAATTTGCCAATAAACCGGAAGTGATCGAAGGGAACCTTACCGCGTTGAAAATGGCTTGGGAGGAGGTTGCGGCAGATGCTGACGGATATCAAACGGCAGAATGAAACCGTGAAATGGCAGGATATGACTCTCGGCTGCACCATTGTGGGAGGAGGCACCTCGGCGCTTTTTTCC
>CAUHLX010000214.1 GCA_959606705.1 uncultured Bacillota bacterium
CGGAGAACGTCGATGGAGAGCAGCCAGACAGGCGGAGCTGAAAAAGGTTCCTTGTCTGGTGAGAGAGCTGGATGAACAGCAGAATATGCTCTTTGCAATCATAGAAAACATGCAGCGGGAAGATCTTAATCCCATTGAAGAAGCCCATGCTCTGAAAGACATGATCGAAAATTACGGATTGACCCAGGATGAAGTATCCAAAAGCATCGGAAAGAGCAGACCCTATATCACCAACGCTCTCCGACTTTTGAAGCTGCCGGACGAAGTGCAGGATATGGTGGTGGACGGAGCACTTTCCGGAGGCCATGCCAGGGCCATCGCCGGAATTAAGGAAGAGGACAAGCAGATCATGGCGGCAAAAAAAGCTGCTGCCGAGGGTTTGTCCGTAAGAGAAATGGAAAGCTACGCCAGCGACGTGAGTCAGCCGAAGAAAAAGAAAGGGAAGGGGAAGGCTAGACAAAAGAATCACGATGTATTGAGCGTAGAGGAAAATTTGAAAAACATTTTAGGTACGAAGGTAAATATCGTGTTGGGAACGAGAAAAGGCAAGATTGAGATTGAGTACTACGGTCGGGAAGAATTGGAGCGGTTGATTGAGCTTTTAACAGAATTGAAATAGGGTTAGAAACTAAAAGTAAAGGTATAACGAAAAAAAAAGGACAATGTTTCACGTGAAACGTTGTCCTTTTTTAGCACCAAAAACCCGGTAAAATCATAGGATGTAGTTGCTTATTATGAATAGAGTACAGGACTGTTTTAAACGACGGGAGGGAAAACTATGATTTACTTAGATAACGCGGCGACTACGTTTCCGAAACCGCGGGTCATGCTGGAGGAAATGAGTCGATGCATTACAAAATACTGCGGAAATCCCGGAAGATCGGGCCATGCGATGTCTATGAAAACCGGAGAAATGGTCTTTAAGGCGAGGAGAGAAATCGCGGAGTTATTAGGCATCGAGGATGCTTCCGGAGTAGTATTCACCAACAATACCACGGAAGCGCTCAATTTGGCAATTCAGGGAATCTTGGAACCCGGGGACCACGCGGTCACTACATATATGGAACATAATTCGGTGCTGAGACCACTGAAGGAGCTGGAGAAAAAAGGAGTAAGAACCACAGCTGTAACCTGTGGCCCGGATGGAAGAACGGACCCACGTAAAATAAGCGAGGCGATCCGGGAGAATACCAAATTGATCATTTGCACACATGCCTCCAATGTAACCGGTACTATTCAGCCAATCGCCGAAATCGGACGGATTGCCAGAGAGCGAAAGATATTGTTTCTGGTGGACGGCGCGCAGAGTGGGGGATGTGTTCCGATCGATGTCAACCAAATGTGCATCGATCTCTTGGCAATGCCGGGACATAAAGGGCTGCTGGGGCCTTTGGGAACGGGATTTCTTTATGTCCGTCCCGGTGTGCGGGTACGTCCTTTGATTCAAGGAGGAACGGGAACCGCATCCAGGGACATCAGGCAGCCGGAGGAATTCCCGGAAGGGTATGAATCGGGAACCATCAATGCTCCGGGAATCATCGGATTAGGCGCTTCCGTATGCTGGGTAAAATCCGTGGGAGTGGAAAAGATCCGCCGCTACGAGGATGGGTTGATTCGCGTGTTGGATGAACGGCTGCGTTGTCTGAAAAAAGTAACGGTTTACGGACCGGAACGTACTACGGATAAAACGGGGATCGTAACGTTCAATATCGATGGACTGGGTTGTGAGGAGGTCTCGGAACGGCTGAACGGAGAGTTTGGCATCGCTTGCCGGGCAGGCTATCATTGCGCCGGTCTGGCCCATAAGACCATCGGTACCGTGGAAACCGGAGCGGTTCGATTGAGCGTAAGTCCCTTTAACACCATGGAAGAAATCCGTTTTACCACGGAAGCCATTCGACAGATCTGCCGGGGATAGACTTGCCATCCAAAAGCTTTGATACTATAATGGTATGGAAATGGAAAAGAACGGAGGATAAAACGATGAAAATACTGGTCATACACGGACCGAATTTAAACCTTCTGGGAGTGAGAGAACCGGATATCTACGGAGTTCTTACCATGGACGAAATCAATCGTCGGATCAGCTCGGAAGCGGAAAAATGCGGGGTGGAAATCGATTTTTATCAGTCGAATCACGAAGGGGCGATTGTGGACCGCATTCAGGAATGTATGGGAAGGGTAGATGGAATCGTAATGAATCCGGCCGCCTACACGCATTACAGCATCGCGATTCGAGACGCGATCGCCGCGGTAAAGGTTCCCACGGTAGAGGTACATCTCAGCGAAATTCAGGAAAGAGAGGAATTCCGGCATGTTTCCGTCATTCGCGATGTCTGTGTGAAGCAGATTGCGGGAAAAGGAGTCGATTCCTATTTGGAGGCGCTCAGATACTTGGCTTCCGAATTTCTCCCCGAGAAGGAGGAAAATAGGAAGCGGGATAAGAGTGAATTGGAATGAGAAGTCAAAAGAACAGTCAAGCCGATAGCCAGCACACGCGGTCAACACTGAAAGAGAATACGGATTTGATGTACGATGTGATCGAAAAGATGGATTCCATGGTGCGGGTCATGGATGAGCAGGACAATATTGTTTATATGAATCGGAGGATGCGGGAAGAGTTCGGAGACCTCACCGGCTGCCGCTGTTATGAGCTTCTGCGCCGGGACTGCAAATGTTTCAACTGCGTGGCGCTGGGCTGTCAGCAGACGGGCCAGACGGAAACAAAGGATGTGGAATTTAAGGATAAAACCTACCGAATCTTTGCTTCTCCGGTAAATCGAAACGGTTCCGCGGGAGAGGCGAGGTATTCCATCGAAATCTTCTATGATATTACGGAACAGAAGAAGCTGGAGGAAGAAAACGAGGCACATTATCGGAAATTAAAAGAAGATATCCATTTTGCCAAGCAGGTACAGACCAGAGTGCTCCCAAAAGATGGTATATATTGGAATTCTATTAAGTTAGCGTCGGCTTATGAGCCCAGTGAGGATTTGAGCGGGGATCTCTTCGATGTGGTTAAGATCGACGAGCAGAAGAGCTTAATTTATATTGCGGATGTTTCCGGACATGGAATCCGCTCTTCACTGCTGACGATTTTTCTGCGGCAGGTGATCCGCGGAATGAAGGAGGCGGCGGGAGACCTGACTGCCGTCATGGATCAATTGATCGGAGATTACAACGGACTTCATATCGGGAATGAACAGTATTTCACCATTCTATGCGCCCTATATGATAAAAAAGAGGAAACCGTGACCTTGATCAATGGAGGGCATAACTGTCTGCCCATTCTGGTCAAAGAAAATGGGGAACCGGAAGAAATTTTGGTAAAAGGGCTGCCGGTGTGCGGGCTTTTAAGCCGTTCCAATCATCAAGAGGTGAAGGTGCACGCGGGAAAAGGGGATCGTTTGATCCTCTATACCGACGGTATCGTGGAAGCGGGCTCTCCGGAAGGAAAGGAGCCGTTCGGTTTAAAAAGGCTCCTGGAGCTGATTCGTCGGGAGAAAGGTCGGGACGGAAAGGAATTGGCCTGGGATATGATCCACGAGGCCTGCTCTTTTGCGAATAAAAAAACGGCCGATGATATGGCCGCCGTCGTGGTTACCTTTCTCGGACCTGGTCCACGCCTAAATTAGCCAGCTCGTCGGCCCGGTTGTTTTTTTCCGTGACATAGAGAAAGTCCTCCATGGAAAAGGAGGAACCGTTCCATTCGATAAACTTTTGATAGAGCTTTTCAAAATTAACGCTTTTACTGTTGGGATTGACGTGGCCTTTGACACGGTAAAAGCTGATTTGGTGGCGTTCCGTAAGATCCAAAAGCCGTTCCCAGAGATCCCGGTTCTCCACCTCTGTTTTTTTTGCCGTTTTCCAATTGTTTTTCCGCCAGTTTTCATACCATTTCCTGCGAAAGCAGTCCATGACATAAGAGCTGTCCGAAAAGACGCGAATGACTTGTCCTTCTTTCTTCAACGAGGAGAGAGCCTCCAGGAGCGCGGTCATTTCCATCCGATTATTGGTGGTATTGACCTCTCCTCCATACAGTTCTTTTTGATGAGGACCATACTCCAGAATCGCACCCCAGCCACCCAGGTTGTTTTCATTTTGATTTCCCGAACAGGCACCATCCGTATAAATATTGATTATGTTCATCTTGTTTTTTTCAGCCTTCCTTACCTTCGCAGCTCTGTGTTCAAACAAATCAAAGGTATCATTTTCCGGTATGTATTTCTAGTTCTATTATGATATAATTAACAGGCGGAAGCAAGGAATTTCTAACGCACAAATTGACGGAATTTGTTGAAATTTCAATTCAAATCACTTCCGACTGCTATTTGTAAAAGGATCTTAAATCCAATGTAACACATTTGTAATACTGGTGGTCTATACTTGAATCATACATGGTGAATTGGGTGATTGTGCCATGTGTTTTGGGAGATCAGAGAAAACAAAGGAGTACGACAGATATAAAAAACTAGGAAAGGAGGAAGATAGGGTGAAGAAAAGATGTTTTTTGGTTCTGGTGATTATTATGGCTTTACTTGTCAGCACAGTCAGCGCGTTTGCGGCGGACCCGGCAGTGACCATCGTCAATCCGTCGGCCACCGTTTATACGGATAATCTTCTCATCTCGGTAAAGTTGACGCAGCCCAAGACCATCAAAGTGAGAGTGACCGAATTGATGCAGGTCAAAAGCGATGGCACGAAGGTACATATTACGTCAGCGGTAGATAAGTCAAAGGGAAAGATCATGGAGGAGGCCCGTCTCAACGGAACAGCGTTTACGGGAAGCGGCAGCCTCAGCTATTACACCACCCAGATCAACGGAATTCAGCCGGGCGTTTACAAAATTTACGTGGATACGCTTGGAAATGGGGGAGCGGTGGTCAATACGACCGAAAAGAAGTGCATGGTTTTAGATAAGAAGGAGAGTCAGGAAAAAGCCTCCGATGAAGATCAGTCCGGCGTGATGAAGTTCTTTCAGAACGTATTGAACTCCATCTTCAATTAGTTTGGGCGGAGATTACATATGACAGTCAATCATGGCCGTTTGATCGAACGGATCAAGACGATTTTAATAGTAGTATTGACGTTAACGACAATACTGCTATTATATTTTTTTTGGAAAGGGATTCCGGGAACCGAAACTTTCCAGTTTAAAAACGTGGCGGAGCTGGTCCGCGGAGAGGAGTATCTGCCGGAGATCGGAGAGGTTTTGATTCCTCGGGATATCACCGTCAGCTTCGTGGATGACAAAGGAAGCTACACT
>CAUHLX010000215.1 GCA_959606705.1 uncultured Bacillota bacterium
GGGGCTATGACTCGGAGGGCACCCTGGTCTACGAGGACACCCAAAGCTGAGTGCCCGTCGAGCTCAGCTCGGAACGCTCAAAAGCCGGACCGATCTCACCTCGGTCCGGCTTTTGATAAAAGAAAGGTGTATGTAAGTTAAACGGTGCCGGTCTCCTTGATCCGCTCCAGCCATTCCCGGCCCCGGCCGATCTGCCCGGTCACCTGGCCGGGGGCGGTTCCTCCGTAGGACACCCGGCGTTTCACACAGGCCTCCATGCTCAAATCCGGAAGCGATTCCACGCCGAGGCGTCCGTCGATTTCCCGCAGCTCTTCCTCGGTCAGCTCTTGAAATTCTTTGCCCTTATGCTCGCAGGTCTTCACCATGGTTCCCACGATTTCATGAGCCTCCCGGAAGGGAATTCCCATGGTCACCAGATGCTCGGCGATATCCGTGGCGTTTAGAAAACCGTCCTTCAAATTATCCCGCATCCGATCGAGATCAAACTCCGTGCGTTCGATCATCTTGGCGAAGATCCTCAGCGACGCGATCCAGGTATCCACCGCGTCAAACAGCGCGTCCTTGTCTTCCTGGAAATCTTTATTATAAGCCAGGGGGGTCCCCTTCATCATGGTCAGGAGCTGTATCAGGTCGCCATATACCCGGCTCACCTTTCCCCGCAGCAGCTCCGCCATATCCGGATTTTTTTTCTGCGGCATGATGGAGCTTCCGGTGCAGAAGCTGTCGTCGATGATGGCATAGGCGAATTCCTGGGAATTCCACCAGACGATTTCCTCCGCCAGCCTGGAAATGTGCATCATGGAAAGGGATGCCGCACTGACGATCTCAATGAGGTAATCCCGATCGCTCACGCTGTCCATGGCATTTTCCGTCACCTTGGAAAATCCCAAAAGCTCCGCGGTCCGCTGGCGGTTGATGGGCAGAGTGGTCCCCGCCAACGCACAGGAACCCAGAGGACAGTAATCCACCCGCTCCATGGCCGAAAGCAGCCGTTCCGCATCCCGCCGGAACATCTGAAAATACGCCATCAGATGAAAGCCCACCGTCACCGGCTGAGCGTGCTGCATATGAGTAAAGCCCGGCATGATGGCCTCCACATAGCGCTCCGACTTGGTCAGCAGGACCTCTTCCATCTCGATCAGCGCGCTGAGGATTTCTTCCGCCGCCTCCTTCAGATACAGCCTGGTGTCCACCGCCACCTGATCGTTGCGGCTCCTAGCCGTGTGAAGCTTCTTGCCGGTCTCTCCCAGCATCCGAATCAAAGCGCCTTCCACTCCCATATGGACGTCTTCATCCCGATAATCGAACTCCAGCTCACCGGAATCCAGTCTTTCCTTGATGCGTTCCAGACCTTTTACAATTTGATCCTTTTCTTCCACCGTCACGATTCCCTGTTCGGCCAGCATGGTCACATGCGCGATGCTGCCCTTGATGTCGGACGGATACAGCCATTTATAATATCCGATGGCCGTACCGTATTCCGCGGCAAAGGCGTCCAATCCCTTTTCAAATCTACCGGTCCATAAATTTCCCATACCGAACTCTCCTTTTATCGTTTCATTTATTGGCTGTGTTTTTTACGAGGCTTCCGCCGCGGAATCCATGGCTTCCACTTCATCGATTTTGTAATTCTTGATCTTCACGCCCCTGATCTTTGAGACCACGATCATGATAATCCAGGAAAGCGCGATTCCCGCCAAAAGAGCGATCAGACTGTGGGTCACTCCCGCGATGACGTATGCGATGAGAGAAACCCCGCCGTTGATGAGAATAATCGGCATTTGAGTCCGAATGTGATCGATGTGGTCACAGCCCGCGCCCATGGAAGCCAATATCGCCTGATCCGAAACCGGGGTGGGATGCCCTCCGAAAATCCCTCCCCCCAGCATGGCGCCGATGCAGATGTGCAGCGGACAGCCCAGCGAATAGGCCATGGGGATGAAAATGGGCATGAGAATGGCCCAGGTTCCCCAGGAGCTGGAGGTGGCAAAGGACAGAATCCCCGAAAAGATGAAAGCAATCGCTGGCACCGCCCATCCCGGAACGATGGAAACGGTGTTGCTGACGATGAAGTCCGCGGTCCCCATCTGATCGCTGACATAGCCCAGCGACCAAGCCAGCATCAGAATCACGGATACCGAAACCATTCGGCCCATCCCGCTGACATAGATATCGAAGCATTCTCCGAACTTCCGCGCCCGGTGCGTTACCATCAGCAGGATCAGAACCGCCGCCGCCGCGATATAGGCGGTGCTCAGTGCCGCCCGGAACGCTCCGCCCTCCACCTTTACGAAGGGGAAACCCTGAGGGGCTAAAATTCCAAACATGGTTACCAGCAGAACCAGAATGGGCAGCCACACGAACATGGGCTTGGTCACCAGATCATCCCGCTTCTCCTCGGAAACTCGCATGGGCTTGGCGTCAGGCCAGAATTTCGTGCCGTCCAGCGTCCGTTTCTCGGCCTTGGCCATGGCGCTGAATTCGTAGCCGGTAAAGGCGATGACCGGAACGATCAGCACGGCGATGATGGAATAGATATTAAAGGGAATCGACGCCACAAAAGCATCCCAATCCGATTCCATGATATTCAACGCTTCGTATTCCTTCTGAATCAGGCCCATGATATAAGCGCCCCAGCCGATAAAGGGAACCAGTACCGCCACCGGAGCCGCCGTGGCGTCGATGATAAACGCCAGCTTTTCCCTGGAGATCCGAAACTTATCGAACAGCGGTTCGAAAACAGGACCTACGATCAGCGGAGTTCCCAGATCCGAGAAAAAGATCACGATCCCGCCGATCCATGCCGCCAGCTGCGCTTTGCATCTGGAATCCAAGAAACGGGCCACTTGTCTGGCGAACGCCGCCGCTCCGCCGCTTTTTTCCATGAGGGCGATAAATCCGCCGATAAATACCAAAAGAACAATGACACCCGCGTTGTAGCTATCCATCAGCTGAACAACGAACACGTCCTTCACCATGCTGGTCATCGTCAAAACAGGATTTCCTCCGCAAAGGATCAGCATGCCTGACAAAACTCCTAAAAACAGTGAAAAGATCACGTTTTTCGTAGTGAGCGCCAAAGCAATGGTGATGATCACGGGGATGAGAGAAATAAAACCATAACCATCCATAATTCGTCTCCTTTTCCCTTCTCAGCAGCAGCATTTCAAACCGGCCGGTTTTCCATGAAAATATGATTTATATTATTGCAATACTCGTGCCAATCAAAAAAAGGCCACTGGGGCCTCATTTTATGTCAGGGTATGATCATACGAAAGAGCTAATTGGTGAATGATTCACCAATTAGCTCTTTCCAACGCTTGCTTCAATTGGATCCCTGCCGCGGTGATCACGCTGCCGCCACGCCCCTTTCCCGAACGGACAAACCCGCAGTCGCTCAATCGCGACAGCGCCGCCCGAATCTCCGGTTCCGTAAAATACATGTGCCGCAGCTTGGAACGTTCCCAAAGCCTGGTTCGGCCCAGACGAATTCCTTCGGCGGCCGCCTGCTCCAGCTCCTCCAGGATAAACTGATAAATTTCCAGCTTTCCGCTGTCCCGGAACAGGAGACGACCCAGCAGAGTCAGGCGCCGAAGCTCTTCGCCGCTGTCCGTTGGAGACGGTCCCGATCCGCCGAACCGCTCCCGGGAACGGTACCCGTTATCCCTGCGGTCCTCCCCGTCCTCTGCCGCCGGAGGCCTTTTCCTGATATCCAGGGGCAAATCTTCAAATTCGACCAGCTCCTTCTCCAGATTGGACAGATATTCCACCAGGTTCCGGAGCTCCCGCACATTTCCTTTCCATTCATAGCTCTTCAGACACTCCATGGCCTGCGGAGAAAAGCCGAACGAGCAGTGCATGGTCTCCATAAAATATTTCGTCAGCACCCGTATGTCCCCTTTGCGTTCCCGAATGCTGGGAATGCTCAGCGGCAGAACATTCAGCCGGTAATAGAGATCCTCTCGAAAGCGGCCTTCCTCCACGTGACGGCGGAGATCTCGGTTGGTGGCCGCTATGATCCGCACATCCACCTGTATGAGCTTCTGGGAGCCGATTTTGATAATCTCCCGCTCTTCTATGACTCTCAAAAGCTTAGCCTGAAGCAGCAGCGGCAGCTCGGCGATCTCGTCCAGAAAAATAGTTCCCTTATGGGCCAGTTCAAAATATCCGATCTTGCCGCCCCGGCGCGCACCGGTGAAGGACCCCTCTTCGTAACCGAACATTTCACTTTCCAGCAGGTTCTCGGGGATCGCCGCGCAGTTGACCGCCACAAAGTGATAGCCGCTCCGCCCCGACGCGTTGTGGATGCTCTGAGCAAACACCTCCTTGCCGGTGCCGCTTTCCCCCGTGATGAGAATCGAGGAGTCGGACCGGGCCATTCGTTTGGCGGTGTGGATCGCTTCCCTGATCTCGGGGCTTTCTCCCCGGATATCCGAAAAACGGTATTTGGCGGTATGATTTCCTCTGGAAAGCCGGGTCCGCATTCCGTGCTGGTTTTCCTCCACCTCTTCAAATTTGTTGATGGAAACAATGTAGCCGCTGATGCTCCCCTCCACCTGAATGGGACGGACGGAAATCATCAAATTGCCGTCTTCGTCGGCCACCAGCTGCTTTTTATCCACCCAGTTGCCCAAGTCCAGCTCCGGCAGAAGGTCCATGACATAAAACCCGTTTTCCAACCCTCCCCGCCGCTCCAGAAGCTCTACGGCCTTCTGATTGGAAAGATGAATCCGCCCGCTGGAATCGGCGATGACGATCCCCGGCTCCATCAGCTGAATCAGCGTGTCAATCCGGCAGCTCAATTCCAGATTCTCACCCAGGGCCTTTTCGATGCCCGAGCTGCCGAAGAACATGCTTTTCTTACGATGAAACTGCTCCGAGGCCAAGAGCCATTCCTTTAAATCCAGTCGATCCGCCAGATCCAGGATGCAGCCCAGGTCGATCTCCCGATGGCCCAGATTCACCACTCTTTCGATGCTCTTCGGCACCAGGGTCTGTTCGTCCAGGGTAATCGCCAGCTTGATGTCATGGTCGTAATCGCCCACTCCATAGTACGGCACCAGCTCGATATCTCGGTAACCCATGCCATAGATGTTGGTGATCACCTGCATGCAGGCGCGATGGTCCAAATTGACGAGAAGTGCCCGCGTATCCCCGGACACTTCTTTAAGCTTCTCCACGTTTTTCCTGGTCAGGGCCAATTGAAAGACGATGAGCTCCGACGTCTTGCGAATCTTCTTCCGGGCC
>CAUHLX010000216.1 GCA_959606705.1 uncultured Bacillota bacterium
CGGTCGCAGATTTCGATGGTCATGGTCGTGTGGGACAGATCCAGGATCTTTCCCTCCATGATCTTCACGATATCTATGATTTCACCCCGCTGCGCCGCCGTCATCTTGACCTTAATCAGAGCAAGCTCTCTCTGAGTCACCTCGTCGGCCTTCAGCTTTTTCACCTTTAAAACGTCGATCTGTTTGTTGAGCTGCTTTTCCACCTGCTCGGCGATGTGATCGTCTCCGTTCACCAGCACCGTCATTCTGGAAATGTTCCGATCCTCGGTCACGCCCACCGCAAGGCTGTCGATGTTGAAGCCCCGCCGTGCGAACAGCCCGGAAATCCGGGAAAGGACGCCGGCCTTGTTTTCCACCAGCACCGAAATGGTATGCATCATAATTTGCTCTCCCTCCCGTTTTACCGTTTCATGGCCACGGTACCCGTCTTGACCAGTTCTAAAATACCGTAGGGGCGGAACGTCTCGATCATCTCGCCGATCTTCCGCTCCGAATCGATGGCCTCCACGATGATGTATTCCGGCAGAATCTCGATGACTCTGGCCTTGAACGCATTGGCCAAAACGATGAGATCGATCCGGGAGCTGTGGTCCGCCTTCACCTTCATGAACAGCAGAACCTTGCTGATCAGATTTTCGCTGGCCACATCCTCGATTTCGATGATGTCCTCCAGACGCCGCAGCTGACTGAGCACCTGGCTGATGACGATGTCGTCTCCTTCCACTACCACGGTCAGACGGGAAAACCGCTCGTCCTCGGTGGCGCTGCCCACAAACGAATCGATATTGTAGCCTCTCCGGCGAAACAGACCGGAAACACGGCTGGTAACGCCCGGCTTATTGTTCACCAGGGCGGATAATACATGTCTCATTGTTTGCTCCTTTCATCAAGTGGAGGATTCCTCAGGGTCCACCACACACTCCAGCAGATAAGACCCGGAAGCGGCCAGCATTTCGTCCACCGCCCGTTCCGCCTCCTCCATCGAGGAAACCGTCCGGCAGGGAATTCCGTACGCCTTGGCGATTCCGGTGATCTCCGGACTGCCCGAAAGATCCACGCCGATCTCGTTGCCGTGATAGGTCTTTTTCTGGATCTCCTTTACCATTCCCAGCTTTCCGTTGGTCATGACCACGATTTTGAGCTCCACGCCGTGCTGCTTCATGGTCCCCAGTTCCATCATATTCATCTGGAAGGACCCGTCGCCGCAGACCGCGACCACCATCCGCTCCGGCACCGCCAGCTTCGCCCCCAGCGCGGCCGGGATCGAATATCCCATGGTACCCATGCCCCCGCTGGTCAAGAAGCGTCCGCCCTTGCGGATGCGGCAGTTGTTGGCTGACCAGATCTGATTCTGGCCCACGTCCGCCGTGTAAACGCCGTCCTCCGGCATTTTCTCCGAAAGCATCCGCACGAAGGCCTTGGGGTTTACCGCGTTTTCCCGCGGTTCGTAATCCTGATGCCACTTGTCCCGCTTCTCCAGCAGGTGCTCGACCCACTTTCCCTCGGCGGGCTTAGGATCGCATTCCATCAGCTGTGCAAGCACTACCTTGATATCGCCTACGATGGGCAAGGACGTGGAAACGTTCTTGCCGATCTCCGCCGGATCGATATCGATGTGAACCACCTTCACGGATTTGTCCACCACGTCCTGAGCCAAGACCGCCCGATCGGATACCCGGGCACCCAAAAGCACCAGCAGGTCCGTCTCAAACAGCGCTTGATTGGCGTAGGACTTTCCGTGCATTCCCAGCATCCCCACATAGAGCGGATGATCAGTGGAAACGGCGCCCAGTCCCATCATGGTGGTAACCACCGGCATGTTCAGCTTTTCGATTACCTCCTGCAGCATATCCTGGGCCTGGGAGGCAAAAATACCCCCGCCAATGCAGAACAGCGGCCGTTCCGCGTGAGCCAGCGCCCGGGCAAACCGCTTGATCTGTCCGGTGTGACCTTTAAACGTGGGCTTGTAGCCCCGCACGTCCACCGAATCCGGATACACGAATTTCAGCTTGTCGTTTTGGACATTCACCGGCACGTCGATGAGCACCGGTCCCGGCCGTCCCGTGGACGCGATGTGAAACGCCTCCTTGATCACGCGAGGAAGCTCCTCCGCGTCCTTGACCAGATAGCTGTACTTCGTAAAGGACTCCGCCGCCCCCGTGATGTCCGCTTCCTGGAACACGTCCCGTCCCAGAAGCTCGGCGGACACCTGCCCGGTGATGGCCACCAGCGGGATGCTGTCCATATAAGCGGTCCCCAGCGCGGTGATCAGGTTGGTGGCTCCCGGGCCCGACGTCACCACACAGACTCCGGGCCGGCCCGTCATTCTGGCGTAGCCGCTGGCCGCGTGTCCCGCGTGCTGCTCATGCCGCACCAGGACGTGGCGAATGCTCGACCCTCTCAACTTTTCATAAAACGGGGCGATGGTCGCGCCGGGATATCCGAACAGAACATCCACCCCTTCTTTTTCCAGGCTTTTCACGATTGCTTCCGCTCCTGTAATCATGTGTTCGCCTCCCCTCTTCTCTTTTTATTCTGATGATCTCATTCCGATGAATCCCACCGGCATTCCGGTGTTTGGCCGGATACAGGGGCCGCGCCAAGCGATCGGAGCGCTCTTCGCCCCGAGGCCAAAGAGGCGCACCTTCCGATCAGCGGCGCGGTCCCAACGTCTTTCCGTATTGAGATACTAACGTTATTTTACTTCGACGGTCCAGCCGAATTTATCTTCGGCCTTCCCCAGCTGAATCGCGGTGAGCGCATCATACAGCTTCTGGGAAACCGCACCGATCTCGCCGTCGTTGATGATCATTTTCTTTTCCTTCCAGCAGAGCTCGCCCACCGGCGAGATCACCGCCGCCGTTCCGGTGGCAAAGACTTCATCCAGCTTGCCCGCGCCATGAGCCTCATACAGCTCGTCGATGGACAGCCGGCGCTCCGTCACCTTGACGCCCCAGTCCTTCAGCAGCTGAATCACGGAATCCCGGGTGATGCCCGGCAGAATCGTGCCCGCCAAAGGCGCCGTGATCACTTCGCCGTCGATGATGAAAAACGCGTTGGAGGTTCCGATTTCTTCCACGTACTTGCGTTCCACTCCGTCCAGCCACAGCACCTGGGAATAGCCCTTTTCGTGAGCCTTTTCCTGAGACTTCAGCGCACCGGCGTAGTTGCCGCCGATCTTGGCGTAGCCGGTACCGCCCGGTACCGCCCGAACGAATTCGTCCTCCACGAAGATCTTGGTCGGCGCCAGCCCTTCCTTGTAATAAGGTCCGGAGGGCGACAGGATGACGAGGAACAGGTACTCGGCGGAGGCCCGCACTCCCAGGAACGCTTCCGTCGCGATGATGAAGGGACGGACGTAAAGGGAGGTTCCTTCCTTCGTGGGAATCCAGTCCTCATCCACCTTGACCACGGCCTTGACCGCGTCGACGTAAAGCTCCGGATCGATCTTGGGAATGCACATCCGGTCGTTGGTGTTGTTGGTGCGTTCCGCGTTCTTGTCGGGACGGAACAGCATGGTGCGGCCATCCGCACTCTTGTAGGCCTTCATGCCTTCGAACATTTCCTGACCGTAGTGGAATACCACCGCGGCGGGGTCCAGAGCGATGGGCTCGTAAGGGACGATGCGTCCGTCATGCCAGCCTTGGCCCTCGGTATAATTCATCAAAAACATGTGGTCCGTGAAGACCTGGCCAAATCCCAGACCGTCGGGATTCGGCTTCTGCTTCGGATGGGTTGTTTTTGTGACGGGAAATTCGTGTTTCATAATTCATGCACCACCTTTTGTATGTTGATATATTTTAAAATTTGACTGTCAGAGGTTTATTCGGCGAAGGAATTTTCATTGATCAGCCGGGTCTTTAGCTGCCACAGCTCGCTGGACAGATCCACATAGTATTCGTGGGGATTTTCAAACCGCAGGATCTCGTCCCACAGCGTGGCCACCTGCTGCCGGCAGTAGTCTCTGGTCTCGGACAGCTCCGGACAGGTGTAAACCTTTTTGCCGTGGTCGAACACCCTGACCCGCAGATCCTTGGCGATAAAGTTGGATACCTTCTTTCTTTTCCAAACCGCCTGAGGATTGAAAATCTCGTAGTCCTGACCCTCCGGAATCTCCTCGTCGACCAAGGTGATCACATCGGCCACCGCTTTGCCGGAATCCCGGTCGAACAGACGGTAGACCTTTTTAAATCCCGGATTGGTGATCTTCTCCACGTTTTCACTGATCTTGATCTTGGGAATAATCCTTCCGTCCCGCTCCAGGGCCGCCAGCTTGTAAACGCCGCCAAACACCGGCTCGGATTTGGAGGTGATCAGCCGTTCTCCCACGCCGAAGGAATCGATGCAGGCACCCTGGTTGATCACGTCGCGGATCAAATATTCATCGAAGGAATTGGACACCGTGATGGCGCAGTCCCGGAGGCCCGCCTCATCCAGCATGGCTCTCGCCCGCTTGGTGAGATAGGTGATATCCCCGCTGTCGATGCGGATGCCCATCTTCTGCGGCTTCATTTCCTTCAATACGCGAATGGCGTTGGGCACGCCGGATTTCAGCACGTTATAAGTATCCACCAGCAGTACGCAGTTGCCGGGATAAAGCTCGGCGTAGGTTTTGAACGCTTCGTACTCGCTGTCGAACATCTGCACCCAGCTGTGGGCCATGGTCCCCAGCGCCGGAACCTTGTAATCCCGCTCCGCGATGACGCAGGCGGTCCCGATGCAGCCTCCGATATACGCCGCTCTGGCTCCGTGGATGGCTCCGCTGCCCCCCTGGGCTCTGCGGCTGCCGAACTCCATGACTCCCCGGCCTCTGGCCGCCCGGCAGATCCGGTTGGCCTTGGTGGCGATCAGACTCTGATGATTCACCGCTAACAAGATGAACGTTTCCACAAACTGCGCCTGAATCACCGGGCCCCGCACCGTGATCAACGGCTCTCCCGGAAAGATCGGCGTCCCCTCCGGAATCGCCCAGACGTCGCACTCAAACCGGAAATTCCGCAGATAGTCCAGAAACCGTTCGCTGAAAATCCCCTTTCCCCGCAAATAGTCGATATCTTCCTCTTCAAACTTCAAATTGTCCAGATACTCGATCATCTGCTCCAGTCCCGCCACGATGGCGAACCCGCCGTCATCGGGGATCTTGCGGAAAAACATATCGAAATAAGCGATTTGTTCATCCATTCCGGTCTCGAAATAACCGTTTGCCATGGTCAGCTCATAGAAATCCGTGAGCATGGTCATGTTC
>CAUHLX010000217.1 GCA_959606705.1 uncultured Bacillota bacterium
GGAGAAGGGGATCGCGATGTACGAGCTGATCATGCCTTTGGAACGAGCGGGAATCCGGGAGATCGAGGGAGGAACCGCCCCCAACGTGGTACCGGATTTCTGTCGGGCGACGCTGATCGACGCCAGCGGCCGGGAAATCGAGCTCAAAGCCACCGGCAAAGCCGCCCACGCCAGCATGCCGGAGGATGGAGAAAACGCCATTTCCAAGCTGATGAAGGAAATTAACGAACTGCGGGAGGTCGGAACGGTGATCTGTCCGCTGGCCGCGTTTTATGGGGAACGGATCGGGATGGACATTCACGGAGAGAAAATGGATTGCCGGCTGGAGGATGCGGAGAGTGGGCTGCTCACATTCAACGTAGGAAGGATTGAAACGGAAAAGAATCAAGTCAAGCTCACGGTGGACATCCGCTATCCGGTCACCGGTTCCGTCACTGACTTGACCGCGCGCTTGGAACGGGGCACGGAACCCTATGGAGTGACCGTTCGGATGACGGACCATATGAAACCGGTTTATATGGATCGGAACGGTCCGGTGATCCGCACGCTGCTGGAGGCGTATCGGGAGATCACCGGGGATGAGACGGAGCCTTCGGTCATGGGAGGCGGTACCTACGCCAGGGCCATGGACCACATTGTGGCCTTCGGGCCGCTGTTCCCGGGCAGGGAGTGTACGGAGCATCAGAAGAATGAGTATATTTTTCAGGAAGACTTTTTTAAGCTGAGAGAGATTTACGGGCTGGCCATCCGACGGCTGGCGGAAAGGGGCGGCAAATGAGACTGGCAATCATCATCCCGGTGACTATGAATTGCAATCAGATCATCCGGGAGACTCAAGACTATTTGTATCCAATGTTGGATCCGGAGACCCAGCTGGAGTTCATGACCTTGAAAAAAGGGTTTCCTTCCGTGGAATCGGAGCTGCAGGGAACTTTCAACGCCACCGGAGTCATTCTCAACGCATTCCAGGCGCAGGCGGACGGCTGCGCCGGCATCTTTGTAGACTGCTTCGACGATCCTGGCGTCTACGCCTGTCGGGAGGCGCTGGACATCCCGGTGTTCGGTGCCTGGCTTCCCGCTGTTTTGACAGCCATGTCGCTGGCGGAACGGGTGGGGATCATCACTACGGATCGGGAAGGAATCCTCAACGAAGAGCGCAAGGTACGAATGGCGGGCTTTGAAAAGCGAGTGGTGGCGGTGGGCCAGGTGAACCTGGGTGTGGCCGATATCATCGAGCATCCGGACGAACTGGTACGGCGCCTGGCTGACAAGTGCACGGAGCTGTGGGATAAGGAACGGATCGGCGCGGTCTGTCTGGGCTGTACCGCGATGGCCCCGATCATTTACAAACTGCAGGATAAGCTTCGGGAGCTAAAATGCCCGATTTCGGTGGTAGAACCGCTGATGGCCGGGGTCACCTATCTGGAGCACACGGCGCACCTCCGGTATTCCAACGCGCTCCATTCGGGTATCACATTGGATGAGCTGACCTGGGAATAATCGGCTAGCAAAGAAGGAAGCCGGCGGCAGGAGAAGCCGAATGATCTCGGCTGAGGATGCGAGGAGGAGGAAAGATGGCAAGGAGAACACTGAAAAAGGAAGACCTGCGGGACCTGATTTACGGATCGGCCTTTTACGCCGGCGGCGGGGGCGGAAACATGGCGGACGGAGAAGCCCTTCTGGAATTGCTTCCCGAAGGAACCGAAGTACAGCTCTGCCCGATGGCGGAGATGGAATGGGATGTCAACGTGGTATCCACCATGGTTGCGGCCATGGGTTCGCCGGTGGCGACGGCAGGCATGACCTTCAGCGACGAATCGGTCAATACGGTTCGCGGAATGATCGAGGAGGCGCGCTCCCAGGGGAAGGATCTGCGTTATATCTATTCCGGCGAACAGGGCGGAGCCAACACCATGCTGGCTCCATATACCGCGGCCATATTAGGTCTGCCCCTGCTGGATACCGACGCCAACGGAAGGGCCGTACCGGAATTGACTACCGGCTTAGCGCCCATTCATGGGATTCCCACCAGTCCGGTGGTCATGGCCAGCGGGAAGGGAGACTTGATGGTTCTCAGAACGGAGGACCCCTTGGACAGTACGGCTTGTGAGGCTCTGGGGAGACAAATGGCGGATCTGTATCGGGGAATCGGATTCGCGGCCTGGCTCATGAATCGGCAGGATCATGAAAAGGCTTCCGCGGTAGGACAGATCACACTGGATTTAAAAGTAGGAGCCGTTCTTCGCCGCTATCCGGCGAAAGACATACTAGAGCAGCTTATTAAGGAACTGGGCCATTTTTCCGTTTTCGTACTGGTGAGAAGCGCGGTAATCACCAAGATAGAAATCAAGACGGAAATGGGGTTTGACTACGGAATCACCACCCTGGAGGACGATGACGGCAATCGTTTTACGGTACATTTCCAAAATGAAAATCTCTATGCGCGGGATGGAAAGGGAAAGGTGCTGCTTACGGTGCCGGATATGATCACCTTGCTGAATTTGGAAGACAACAGACCGCTGTCCAATTCCGAAACGAAGGAAGGGCAGAAGGTGATGGTGTTGGGGATCAAAGCGCATGCCAAATGGAACGACGCCGGCGGCTACGAGTGCTGGGATGAGGTTTTGCGGCAAACCGGATATGCGGTGGCGGGACCTAGGGTGCCGCTGCTCAAACCACAGGAATAACGGAAGACCAAAAAGGACCTGCTTCAGAATTAATTCCGGAGCAGGCCTTTTTTTGTGCGCGCAAGATAGAGACAATCAGGCAAAACCAATGGCCGGATCTATAAAAATCCATTTCAAACGAATCATCACAAGACTGAGTTGGAACGTTACGAAAAATAGCATTTATGTGATGATAAAAGTAAAGTTTCCACACGTTAGAGAATTATTTAGGCAATATTGTTGACTTAGTATCACATAAGTGTGATAATAAGCTAAACAAAAAGTGATGAATACGCGAAAAATAAAACAATTTATGGAAACCCAATCACCATGGAAAAGTCAGCCACAAAATTTTACAAGACAAATGAAATAAGAAAAGCCATGAGTATCATTTTGATCTTTATCATGGCTTTTGTTGCGCCTTTCAATGGAATATTTTTCATGGGCGCGGATTCTTTGGTTTTTGCTGCGGAGACCAATGCGGACCAGAGTATCGATCCTCCGGTACGCTCTGGGGGAGAGACAATCTCCGCCGAAGGAAAGAACCCGGCTCTTCAGGCGCTGGCCAACTCTGTGGCCGTAGACAATACGGCGCAGCTGATTTTCTCCGGCGTGGACCTGCGGACGGCGGCGGATGGCAGCGTACAGGCGCTGATCGATGTGAAGCTGAGATGCGTGGAAAGCATGGGTGCGGATTTCACCTTGGAATATAACGGCGATTTGGTACAGCCCTCCGACCGGTCCACCAACGGACCGCTGACGGATGGTGACGGGAACAGCAAGAATTTCTTTGAAGTGAATAACGCAGCCTTTCCGGAAGGAAGCATTTTGGGCTTCGGCGGGATTCCGGGGATTCAGCCGGTTAAGCTATCCGGATCGGCGGCCACCGTTACCTTCGCAGTCAATCCTCTGGCGGATCAGTTTACCGCACTGGGTCCATCCTTAGTAAAGAAGGAGATCGTGGACCAAAAAGGAAATGTCATCACGGATGCCAACGGCAAACCGAAGTCAGGAATTTTTATCCAAGCACAGCAAGGAGAGGGGCTGCGATTAGGAACGCTTTCCTTCCGGGTGAAGAACCCGGCAGCCTTTGCCAAGCTCAGCACCGCGGAACTGGCCAACGCTTTTCATATCCGTTCCAACGCGCAGGGAGACAATTCTTTTACCATCAGCTATATCGATGTAACTGCCTACCCGATTGAAGTGTTCTACAAAACCGATCAGCATTTGGACTATCAGTTTCAAATGAAAAACTCGATTTCCTCCGTGAACGCCGTGGGCAGCGGCGAAACCGTGCCGGTTTCCCTGGTGAGCGCGGATTACGGTGCGTCCTATCGCGATTTGATCGACTATCTCAATCGGCATATGCGCGACGTAACCATCCTCTACGCCAGCGGCTTGAAGCTGGCGGATACGGTGACCTGGGGCGGGGAGGACAAGGATTTTAAAATCAACGGCGAAGACCCGATGGCTCTGGCCTACGATCCGAAAGGCGGTACGGACGGAATCACCTATACCTTTACCCAGAAATATAACGATGAAGTCAATGTCGCCGCCCGGCTGACCGTGACCCCCGTAAGGGTGATCGGCTGCACGGTGGAGAAGGGACTGGATTACATTACCTATACCACCGCTCAGGCGGCACAGATCACAGCGGTACCCGGCGCCTACCCGCCCGGAGTCGATTTGCCGGAAACGGTGCGTCCGCTCTTTGACGTGACCGTACCCGGAAAAAACGATTACCGAATTCCAATCATTGACGGACAGAACGGCTGGACCCAGGACCGTACGGAAACTCCCATAACGGAAGCGGCTCTGAACGGCGTGTCCGGAGAATACCATTTCAAGGGAATCCCCGATGAATCGAAGCTCCCGGAATGGGCCTCCTGTCAGGACGGATTAAACGCCGAGGCTGTGCGGGCCATCGGCGTAAAAAGCGGCAGTGACGGCACCCAGCCGGACGCCGGAGCCTTTGCGGGGCCTTTGGATGTCGCCGCACAGGTGGAGGACGACGGAACGATGGTGATCCAAGTGAATGCCGTGGGCATGAAAGCGGCGGACGGAACCATCGGAGGGCGGCTCTCCCCCCTTCCCGAGGGAACAAGCTTTTTCCTCAGGCTGCCGGGAGGAGAAGCGGTGGATGCCGCCGCGCTGACTGCGGCTGGCGGAACCTATCAAGTGGCAATCAATCAACCCGCTGACGGGAAAGCATCCATTCGAGTGAAAGCGCCGGCTGCTCCCGTGGCCGGGAGCCAGCAGGAACGGCTGAGAAACGCCATCAATCTGGCCTCCCGAGGAGAGGGAGACTTTGCCTTAGCCGCCCTGAGCGGTGATGCGGACGCCCGCAGAAGCGATTGGGCTGGCTTTAACGCGGCACCCCGTGTCAATGCATACACCGGCGGGAATGACCGCACCGGGACGAATTACTCTTTCGACTTCTCCACGCAGGAAGCGGCGTTTTTCCCCTTTTACACCAATCAGAGCACACCGGCGGAAACCATTTCACTCACCGGCGGTCATTCCGTAAGCACAACTTACGCGGGAGACAGCGGGGCGGAGCCGGGGCGTTTG
>CAUHLX010000218.1 GCA_959606705.1 uncultured Bacillota bacterium
AGATCCTCCTATCTTCCGCCCACGGTCCGCATGACCGAATCGATGTAATATGCGGGGTTCATCAGCTGTTCTCCCGCCGTGACGCAGGTGGATAAAACCGGCTGTGCCAACAGCCCCATCAGCAGAGACGCTCCTACCAATATGAAACAAGGGAGTAAAGCGTTGCCGTAGCCGGAACGATTCGCGGCCTCCGCATTGAGGCCGGTTCCATTTTTCTCCGCCTCCGCCGGCAGACCGAAGCCACGGGCAGGTGTGTAGACACGCGGAGCCGAGCCCCAGTAGGCGTACATGAAGATTTTGATCATGGAAAACAGGGTCAGAACTCCGGCACCTACGGCACAGGCTGTCATCCAGTAGTTGTTCAGGGCTACCGCCTCTTTTACCAGAATGAACTTTCCGAAAAAGCCCGAAAGGGGAGGAACGCCCGCCAGGGACATGCCGGCCAGGAAAAAGACCCAGGAAAGAGCCGGGTAGCTGGTGAGCAGCCCGCCCATGTCCTTGAGCTCCCGGGTTCCCGTGATTTTCTCGGCGACGCCGGCGGTCAGGAATAGGCAGCCTTTAATGAAGGCGTGGTGCACGGTGTAGTAAATCGCGCCGCCTACGCTGGACGCGGTAAACAGTCCCAGTCCCATGACCATATATCCGATCTGTGAAATGCTGTGGTAGGCTAAAATTCGTTTGTAGTTCATCTGGCTTACCGCACCGATGACACCCAGGACGATGGTGACCGCCGCCACAATGAGCAGGATTCCGTGAGTCAGAGGCGTGTTTCCGATGAAAATAAGCGTGAACACCCGGATCAGCGCGTAGACTCCTATTTTAATGAGAAGGCCGGAGAAGATGGCGCTGACGGTGGCGTTGGCTACGGTGTGAACTTGAGGAAGCCAGTAATGCAGAGGGACCATGGCCGCTTTGAGGCCGAATACCACCATGAAAATCATAGCGATTACCGTGATGAGACCCTGATTTTCCACCTGTCCCACCTTTTGAGCGATATCGGCCATGTTCATGCTGCCGATCATCGAGTACAAGATTCCCAAAGCGACCAGGAACAGCGTGGAACCCAGGATGTTGATGATCAAATATTTATAGGTTTCTCTCAGCTGAGCCTTCGTGCTGCCGATCATCAGAAGCACATAGGACGCCATGAGCATGATTTCGAAAAAGACGAAGAGATTGAACAGATCTCCCGTGACAAAGGCCCCGTTGGTGCCCACCATCAGAAACTGCCACAGCGGATAATACTCGTGCTTTTCCTTTTCGGGATGCAGGGTAAACATGCCGAAATACAGGCAGCACAAAGAGAGAACCGAGCTCATGAGCAGCATAATCGCGGAAAACAGATCCACGGTCATGACGATGCCGAAGGGCGGAGACCAGCCTCCCGCACAGAATACCGACATTTCTCCGGTACGGGACACCTGAAGAAACAGGAAAAGGGAAACGCCCAGCGTGAGGAACGCTCCTCCCATGCTGAACAGTCGCAGAAACTTCACGTCCCGACGGAAGGCGAAGAGCGCGATTCCCGTCAGAAGGGGAATCAGCACCGGAAGGAGCGGCAGATTGCTGCTGGTGTAGAGTGTTTCGATCATTGGTCACCCTCCTTTTCGCTGTCCTTCCGACGCACGGGAATGTAGGGAAGCTTGCTGTCCGCGTCCGGCTCGGTGCCGCGGAGATATTCGATATCATCCCTCCCTGTGTCCTGATAGGTGCGGTAGGCCAAGACCAGACAGAAAGCCGTCACGGCGAAATTGATGACGATGGCGGTGAGAATCATGGCTTGAGGAAGCGCATCCACATAATGGCGGACCCCTTCCATCAGAATGGGGGGATTTCCCTGCTTTAGGCGGCCTGCGGTGATAAGGAACAGCAGCGCGCCGTAAGTCATGAGATTGGTACCCAGAATGACGGGCAGGAGCCGGCGCGCCAGCATCAGATAAGTGCCGGTGGCGAAGAGAACGCCCACTAATACCGCGATCAATAATTCCATAATGCTTGCCCCCTAAGAACGCTGTGAGTTGCCGATGGTGAGAATAATGGGCATCACCGTAGCGGTAACCACGAGGAAAACGCCGAAGTCAAAGATCATAGCCGTTGCCAGCTCCAGTTCACCGACCAGAGGGATCGACACCTGTCCGAAGGTGTGAGTGAGGAACGGCTTGCCGAAAAACATGCCCCCCAGACCACAGCCTACGGAACAGGCCAGACCCAAGGCCAGAATGTATCGCAGCTCCAGATTCAGACCCTTGATGAAGCCCTTGCCCAGCGTAATATACATTAAAACCAAAGCACAGGCGACGGTCAGACCGGCGATGAAACCACCGCCCGGCAGATTGTGTCCCGCATAAAACAGATAAATCGCCAGAATGAGAATCATGAAGCATAACGGCTTTGCCAAGGTGATCAGGATGATGTTATTGCTGTTGCGAGCCTGATTGGTCCAGGTGAACACGCCTCTGAGGTCCCGCTCGATATGGGAAAAGTATACGAAGGGATTGTTCAAAGAAACGGTGTGGCCCTCCCGATTGGTCACCAGATGGATCAGCACGGAGATCCCGATGGCCGCCATGCACAGCACGGAGATTTCGCCCAGAGTGTCCAGGCCGCGGAAGTCCACCAGAATGACATTGACCACATTGTTGCCGCCCCCCGCACTCTTGCTGTGCTGGGTATAGTACCAGCTGATCGGCTGGTATTGCTGGTTGGATACCCCCAGGAAGCTGAGAAACGCTGCGGTGAAGCCCACGGAGACGGACATGATGATCCGCATAAATTTTTTGCCCGGATAGGTAGGTGTTTCGGCCTTCATACCCTTGGGAAAACGACGAAGCACCAGCAGAAAGAGGATCAAAGTCACACTTTCCACCAAAAGCTGGGTAAGGGCCAGATCCGGAGCGCTGAAGACCACGAAAAACAGGGAAACCATGTAGCCGGCCACGCTCATAGCCAAAATCGCGTAAAGGCGCCGACGGAAATACGCGGCCATGACAGCGGCCCCTGAGGTGACCATTACCATGATGATTTCCAATAGCTCCACCCGAGCCAAAACATCCGTGGACAGATCGTTCCAGAGACCATAGCGAAACACGGGAATGGAAATTAACCCTAGTGTGGCCAGCATGATGAGGATCAGATAGCTGGTGAGAGAGCCGGTCATGTAGAAATCGGTGAGACGCTTGCTGCCTGAGAGCAGGGCCGGCACGCCGGCATCGTAAGCCTTGCCCGCGCCAATGGGGCTTTTTAGGCGTGAAATCAGGAGCTGGAAGCTTTTTCGATACCGGAACAGGATCAGGCCCGCCGCCACCACAAAAATGGTCATCAGCAGAGGAACAGTGATTCCGTGCCAAAAGGCGAGGTGAATGGAAGGCAGCTCCGCCGTTTGTCCAACCGACTGAGCGGCCGGGGCGATGAGCGCGGCAGCAAACAAATTGGGCGCCGCGGCGATGATCAGATTGAAGGAGACCAGAGCCAGCGCAGGAGCCAGCATGCCAACGGAGGCTTCACGAGGCGTCTTTGGAGTATCTTCCGTGGGAGGGTTTCCCAGAAACACACCGCAGAAAATACTCAGGGAGTAAACAAAGGTCAGCAGGCTTGCCAAAACTGCCGCCGCCGAAATGAGCCAGGCGGCATCTCCCAGGAACGATAGCTTAGCAAACGGGGATTCCAACGCCGCTTCGAAAAACAGTTCTTTGCTGAGAAATCCGGAAAACGGAGGAAGCCCAGCCATGGAAAACGCGCCGATCAAGGCCACCGCACCGGTCCAGGGCATGATCTTAGCCAACCCCCGAAGCAGGGTCATGTCCCGGGTTCCGGTCTGATGATCCACGATTCCGGTCATCAGAAACAGACTTCCCTTGAATACGGAATGATTGAGCAGGTGAAACAGTCCTCCGATCACGGCGGCTTCCGTACCGAAGCCGAACAGACAAATGATCAGGCCCAGCTGGCTGATGGTGGAGTAGGCCAGCAGCGCTTTCATATCCTTCTGGCGCAGGGCCATGAAGGAACCGAAGCAGAGGGAGACCAATCCCACCAGGGTCACCGTACCGCACCACAATTGACTGCCGCCTAAAATGGGAGTCAAGCGCGCGATCAGAAAGATACCGGCCTTGACCATGGTGGCGGAATGGAGGTAGCAGCTGATGGGAGTGGGCGCCTCCATGGCGGAGGGAAGCCAAATATGGAAGGGCACTTGAGCTGATTTCGTAAAAGCGCCCAAAAGCAGCAAAATGACGATGACCGCATACAACGACGAGGCCTGAAGCTGGGAAGGATCCTCCAGCAGGGCGCTAATGGAAAATGTTCCGGTTTGCGCGCCGATGAGAACAAAGGCCACCAGCATGCAGAAGCCGCCCATCACCGTGATCAGCAGGGCTTTCTGCGCGCCGTACCGGGAACGTTCCTTTTCGTACCAAAAGCCGATCAGCAGGAAACTGGACACGCTGGTCAACTCCCAAAACAGGTATAAAAGGATCAGGTTGTCCGATGTGGTGACGCCCAGCATGGCGCCCATAAATATCATCAGGAACACATAGAAGTTTGTGAGACGTTCTTTTTTAGAAAGATAGAAAATGGAGTAAAAGACGACGACGATTCCCACAAAACTGATGAGCAGCGCGAACAGCAGCGACAATCCGTCGATGCGGAACGCCAGATCCAGACCCAGCAGGGGAACCCAGGAAACCCTTTGAACCAGGACCGTGCCCGACATGGTATCCGGTATGTATTGCAAATAAGCGATGAACGCTATCATAGGAACGGGCAAAGCGAACCAGCCGATTCGCGAACCCAAGGGCGTTCGAAGGATCAGCAGTGGAATACACGCGATCAAAGGCAGTAATGGAAGCAGAGTGAACAAAAGAACTCCTTTCGGTTGCATTACTTTTTTTCAGTTTAACATAAATTGGGTGCTTCCGCTACCGTAAATTTTACGGAATCCCTCCCGTTACAAGCTTTGCGGCTCTATTATAAATAGGAAGGAAGTCGGTACCATTTCGAGATTTTTTCCGATTGTTTTCATATCGGCGGTCCCGGTGAGAAGGAGATGTTAAATGGGGAGCATGCGGATTCTTGGGTGGCGGTGCGTGCTCTCGTGTGGCGGGGTGGACAGCGGATTCTTATCTTTTATCTGGTCTTTTTCCGCATAAAGTATAAATTGGGCGGCCAAACAGCTCTATTTCATCTAGCTGCCGGCGATATTATCTTATTTTCAAGAGAAAACAGAAAAAAGGAT
>CAUHLX010000219.1 GCA_959606705.1 uncultured Bacillota bacterium
GAAAGATCGGACGTTACGCGGAGCAGACCTTGAAAACCAAGAGGTGGTGAAATCAGCTTTATGGTCTGAGTGAGATCTGTGAAAGCGGCAAAGCGCTCCTTGAATAGATCGCTTTTCAGATAATCTTCGTAGGGTTTTTTCAGCACCACGGTTTCCTTGCCGCGGCAAATTTTGATGAGACCGGAGCGATCCAGTGCTTTCAAGGCTCTCTGTGCGGGGCAGTAGGAAACGTGAAAGCGCGCGGCAATGTCCTGGGCGGATGGGAAGCGCTCGCCATTATCGTAGAACCCTAATTGTATTTGTCCGGCAAGCCGGCGATAGATCGTGTATTCTTGACTATTTGAATATTGCATGGTATCATCAACCTTTCACTTATTTATTAAGCTTATTATACTTGAGAAAATAGAAAAATTCTACGAGATTTCTTTCCAGCTCACTTGTGCTATAATAAAGTTGGCCCGTTTGATCGTGGCAACGGAAACGAAATGGAAAAAATGGTTTTGCAGCGAAAGGAGAACATCAATGAAAAAGGGAATTTCGATCTTTCTGGTAGTGGCGATGCTGCTGACGATGGGCGCGGCAGGCGTGTTTGCGGCAGATTCCGCGATCAAGGTGACCGTCAATGGAAATCAGGTGGCTTTTGACCAGGCGCCGATCAATCGAGACGGGATGGTTTTCGTACCGATTCGGGGAATTTTAGAGGCATTCGGACAGAAGGTGGATTACGATCAGAACAGTCGGAAGGTAACCGCCGCGGATCCGGTGACCGGGATGGTGACCACGATTGATTTAAAGACCTCAAAGGTGACCACGGTACAGGACACGGTGAGCAGGGAATATGAAATGGTAACGGCTCCCGTCGTGCTGTCCGGGCGAACTTTAATCCCGGTGCGTTCCCTCAGCGAGATTTTCTGCCGGGACGTAACGTGGGTTCAGGCTTCCCAGACCGTGGCGATCAAGGATTACGACGGAGCCGGAAAAGCTTTGAAAGCCGGGAGCACCAACGAGGTAAAGAGCGGCGAGCTGGTCAGCGCGTCCGTCATTCAGGACCCGGCTAGAGAAATGGTCTGGAGGATGCATAAAAATGACAATGTAATCAGCGTGAGTAAGAAGATGTCAGGCAGCACCGCCAATTTCGTATTTAAAATTGAATTGAGCGAGGATGCGGATGTGGACAGCGACGGAATCTGCAATGATACGGTGATTCTGGACTATGTGGATCCCGAAGGACGGATTCTTCAGCAGCAGAAATACACGGTGAAGATCACGGATCCGGTGGATTCCGCGGCGGCGCTCAAGGAAGGCTCCGCGGTTGACGTCAAGGTCGGCAGCTATGTCAAGGTCACCTTGAAGAACAACAGCTCTTCCACCGGCTATCGCTGGTATCCCACCAGTGTTCCCCGGGGACTGGAATATGTGGAGAAGGTTGATCAAAAAATAGAGGATCAGACTGCCGGGGATCAAATGCTGGGAACGCCTCCGGACTTGAATTACGTTTATAAGGTGACACAGGCCGGGACCATGACGCTGAAATTTGACAGCATGAGAGACTGGGGGACGCCTTCCGCTCAAACCATGACCTATACCATAAACGCAAAATAAGGGAGAAAGCGGCTTCGGAAAGCGGATAAAAAGAACAAATACAAAAAGGAACGGGCAGCGAATCACCGTTCCTTTTTTCAATGGTTTCGATTTTTTGATCCGGGGGTTTACAGATCCGATTCAAAAATGATGATGTCTTCACCGATTTTACGAATGGAATTCCAGGGCAGTTGAATAAACTCCCGACTTCCGAAGCCAAATCTTCCGCGGACCTCGGGCGCCAAAATTGCTTTGATTCTTCCGGAACGTTCGTCAAACAGCAGCTCCGCATCCGCCAATTCTCCGTATCGTCCACCGTTGGAAAGGTTTACGATTTCCTTATCTCCTAATTCGCTCAGTCTCATATTCTTCCGCTCCTGTCCATAATTTGTTGATTCCTCATGATAAATCAGTATATTTGGGAAAGACTATAAATATGAACAGAATTAACGGGGAAAAGGAGCGAAAGGATATGAAAGAGAAGGAAAAAGACAGAAAGCTTACTCAGTTCACCAACGAACAGGGTGACGAGGGGAACGAAGGACCGGACGGTGAGGATACGGGGAAGATTGTAAAGGAGAACATCGATAATTTCGGGGTCATCGGCAATGCGTTTCAATTTGACAGCGATATTCAGTATTTAACCATTATCGGGAACATCGAAGGGCACATGGTACTGCCCCCGCAGAACAAAACCACCAAATACGAGAACATCATCCCTCAGTTGGTCGCGGTGGAGGAAAATCCGAATATCAAGGGACTTCTGACCATTTTAAACACGGTGGGCGGCGACGTGGAAGCAGGACTGGCCATCGCGGAACTGCTGGCGACCCTTTCCAAGCCTACGGTCTCACTGGTCCTGGGGGGCGGACACAGCATCGGCATTCCTCTGGCCACCGCCAGCAAGTATTCCTTTGTGGCGGAAAGCGCCACCATGACCATGCATCCCATTCGCATGACCGGAATGATTATCGGAGCGGAGCAGACCTACGATTACTTTAAAAAAATGCAGGATCGAATCGTGGAGTTTATCGTACGCACCTCTCATGCTCAGCGGCAGGATGTGATGAATAAGATGAACGCCACCGGAAACATGGCTAACGACGTAGGAACGATCCTCTATGGGGAAGACGCTGTGGAAATGGGCTTGATCGATGAGATGGGCGGTTTGGACAAAGCGCTGGCCAAACTCAAGGAAATGATCCGTGAGCATGACGAAAAGCAAGGGAGCAAGGGCTGAAGACGCTCCGTAGAATTACGTTTTGATTCAAACGGAAAGTAAAATAAGGGGAAGAGCTTGGTGAAACACTTGATGAAAATCAAGGGAAAATCCAGCTCTTTTTTTATGCCTGAATTGTCGAGAAATGTCGAATGATATTGCTTGTAAAATTAAGTAAAAAATATTAACATATAGTAAGAAAAATAAAGAAATAAAGTTAAAATATTGAATTTAAATGGGAAGGAGAGGGAAATGAAAAAGCTTCGATTGCTGATCGGTGACCGAGATGCGGATTACGGCCAGGCGCTGGGACGTGCGCTGTCGATATCGCAGCGGAATTTTCAAGTTACGGTGACTGCGGCGGCGCGAGTTGGCAATCTGTTTCGAAAGGACCCGCAGCAGTCCGATGAAAGGGACGAGGGTACGGAAAAAGGAAGGGGGAAGGGGGTGGCGGAATACGATTTGATCCTTGTGGACCAGGAGGACCGGAGACAGATGCTAAGGCAGGGGAGTTTGGCCGATCAACGGATTTTGGGACTTTGCGACGAGCCCACGGAGGAGGAGGGGCTGCTGTATCGTTTCGAAGGAGCGGAGGATATGGCCGCGCGACTGTGTTTTCAATTGGGGAAGCTCACGAAGGAGGCCGGTGACATCGCCTGCGGTTCCACGGTCTTTCCCGCGATTGTAAGTTTTTATTCCGGAGCGGGAGGCTGCGGACAAACCACAGCCGCGCTGGGGACTGCCAGGGAGCTTGCGCTGCACAGAGACCGGAACGTTTTATTTCTGAGTCTGGAGGAGCCTGACTTAATGGAGCTGTACTTTGGAGAAAGCCTACCGGGACGCGGCGCCAGTGAGTTCATATACTATCTGCTTAAGGCAGGAGAAAATGGGGTCGCGGCTGTTCCGGAGGTGTTTCTTAGGAGCGATGACTGTGGCGTCGAGACCTTTCCCACGGCTCCGGGCAGAAATGAATTTCGATCTTTGAGGTGTGAAGATCTGGATACGCTTCTTCAGGCTGTTTGCGGAAAGAAGCGGTACGATTATCTTTTCTGCGATCTGCCCTCGGAGCTGTCGGAGAACGTGGACTATATTCTGAGACGAAGTACGGTGATCGTCATGGTGCGACGAGGAGATCCGATTTCCGAAGGGAAAAATGAGAAGGCCAAGAGCTTTTTGATCAGAAATTGGAAAAGGGAGCGAGAGACAGAGGCGGATTCTTCAACCGTGTGGACGGAAGAAGAATACGACCGAAAAATTCTGGAGCTTTCCTGTGGAAAAGAGGAGCGGGGATTTCACAGCAGGTTTCGGATTCCCTGGGATACGGAGAGCGTGGAGGAACGCGACGGGATGCTGCGGATCAATATTCATCAGGCATTGGGAAAGGGCGTGAGTCAGCTTGCGGACGAAATACAGCGACGATGTGAATTGGATGGTTGAAACGGATTTGTTATTGCAGTTGACGGAACAGGTTCGTGAATGGATTGGCAATTGGAGCAAGGCGGAGGTACCGGAAGATGAGGAGGTGAGACAGGCCATCGAAGGGGCCGTTCTGTCCCATCCAAGTATGGAGAATCGGACCTATCGAGAAAAAAGACAACTGGTGGAGACTGTTTTCAACGCGATTCGCAGGGACTTGGATCTGCTGCAGCCCTATGCGGAGGATGAAGAGGTCAGCGAAATTATGGTAAATGGGACAGGTCCTATTTTTATTGAGCGGAACGGACGAATCGAAAAGCTTCCCATCCGTTTCAAGAACACCGCTGATCTGGAAGAGATCGTGCACAGGCTGGCCGGGAAAGTCCATCGGGAGATCAATGAGATGAACCCCATTGTGGACGCCCGCATGGAGGACGGAGCACGGGTTAACGCAGTCTATGGCAATGTGGCGCTGAACGGGCCGATCCTCACCATCCGCAAATTCCCCAAAAAACGAATTACCATGGAAGAGCTCTTGAAGCAGGGATCGATTACCGAGGAAGCGGCTTCCTTTTTGATCCGCATGGTTCAAGCACAATACAATCTTTTTATCTCCGGAGGTACCAGCTCGGGAAAGACCACTTTTTTAAACGTGCTTTCCGCCTTTATTCCACCGGAAGAAAGGGTTATCGTGATCGAGGATTCCGCGGAGCTTCAGATCGAAGCTTTGGAAAACGTGGTGCGCATGGAAACCCGTAATCCCAATGAACAGGGGAAAGGTGAAGTGACGGCTCGTCAGCTGATCCGCACCTCCCTTCGCATGCGTCCGGACCGAATCATCGTAGGAGAGGTTCGGGGTTCGGAAATTTTAGATATGACTCAGGCGATGAACACGGGACATGATGGCTCCCTGTCCACCGGCCATGGCAATTCCACTCGAGGAATGCTTCGACGACTGGAAGCGATGTATCTCACCGCCGCCGATTTTCCCGTCGAGGCGATTC
>CAUHLX010000220.1 GCA_959606705.1 uncultured Bacillota bacterium
AACGCCCAAAACAAATTCTGCTTGATGTTGCGAATGACCGCCTTGGAAAGCTCAATGGCCGTCACGCCATCCAGCAGATCGCTCTTCATGAGAACCACATCCGCCGATTCGATGGCCACGTCCGTAGCCGCACCGATGGCGATGCCCACGTCCGCTCGGGCCAATGCCGGAGCGTCGTTGATCCCGTCTCCGATCATGGCCACCTTCTTGCCCTGGTCCTGAAGCTTGCGAATTTCCTTTTCCTTATCCTGAGGATAAACCTCCGCAATGGCCGTCTTGATTCCCAGCTCCCGACGAATGGCCTCCGCGGTTCGCTTGTTGTCTCCGGTCAGCATGACCACGTCGATCCCCAAGCTTTCAAAGCCTTGAATCGCCGCCTTGCTGGTGGATTTCACCACGTCCGCTACCGCGATCATTCCCAGCAGGGCGCCCTCCGCCGCGAAATACAGCGGTGTTTTCCCCTGTTCCGCAAGCTCGTCCGCCGCTTCTCCGAAGGTCTTTCCCAAAGCGGTGGCCGTCTCGGTGGAAATGCCGTTGGCTTCCATCATGCGGGCGTTCCCCGCCAGAATACGCCTGCCCTCCACCGTGGCTTTGATCCCCTGTCCCGGCAGATTCTCCAGGTCCGTCGCCGGAAGCAGCTCCAGATTTCCTTCCGCCGCCCGGGCCACAATGGCCTCCGACAGAGGATGCTCGGACAGCTTCTCCACCGATGCCGCCACCAGCAGCAGACGCTCCTCTGTCATAGTTTCTCCTGTCCGGCCGGCCGCTTTCGATGCGGGTAGAAGATCCGTGACCTGCGGCTTTCCCTCGGTGATGGTCCCGGTCTTATCCAGCACCACCGTATCGATGCTGTGAGCCGTTTCCAGCGCCTCCGCCGATTTGATTAAAATACCGTTTTCCGCACCCTTCCCGGTCCCGACCATAATCGCCACCGGCGTGGCCAGTCCCAGAGCGCAGGGACAGGAAATGACCAGCACCGCGATGCCGATGGAAAGCGCAAAGGCGAAGGTATGCCCCAGCAGCAGCCAGGCAGTCGTAGCGATTACCGCGATGGTGATCACCACCGGTACGAACACTCCCGCCACCTTATCCGCCAGTTTGGCGATCGGCGCCTTCGAGGCGCTGGCCTCTTCCACCAGCCCGATGATCTGCGCCAAGGTGGTGTCATTGCCCACCTTGGTAGCCCGCAGCTTGAAAAACCCGGATTGATTGATGGTTGCTCCGATCACCGGATCGTCCACGGTCTTTTCCACCGGCAGACTCTCCCCGGTCAGAGCCGATTCATCGATGGAACCGTTTCCCTCGACGATCACCCCGTCCACCGGAATTCCCGCTCCCGGACGCACCACCACGATGTCCCCCGAAACCACCTGTTCAATGGGGATCTCCGTTTCAACCCCATCTCGTTCGACCACCGCGGTTTTGGGGGCCAGATCCATAAGCTTGGAAATCGCTTCCGAGGTCTTGCCTTTGGATTTTGTTTCAAAATATTTGCCCAAAGTAATCAAGGCCAGAATCATTCCCGCGGATTCAAAATAAAGATCCATGGAGTAATCCATGACCCGCTTCATGTCGCCGTGCCCCAATCCGAAGCCGATCTGATAGATGGCAAACACTCCGTAGATCAGCGCGGCGGCCGAACCGATGGCAATCAGGGAATCCATATTGGGCGCTCCTCGAAACAGCGTCTTGAATCCCACTTGATAATATTTTCGATTGGCGTAAGCGATGGGCAGCACCAGCAGCAGCTGAGTGAATCCAAAGGTCAGCGCGTTTTCCGTCCCGTGGAAAAACCAGGGCAGCGGCATTCCCATCATGTGCCCCATCGAAATATAAAACAGCGGAATAAGAAACAGAAACGAAACGATCAGTCTCTGCTTCATCCCCTTGATCTCCTGATCCATCAAGGCGCCCCCCGGCGCCGACGCTGCCGAAGACGCTCCGGCCGAAGCCCCGGCGGCCGCTCCTCCCGCGGCTCCGGCCGCTTGATGCGCCGACGCCCCATAGCCGGCCCGTTCCACGCTCTGAATAATCTGATCCGGATTGACATCCTGCTCATCGTATTGCACCTGCATGGTCCCGGCCAGCAGGTTTACATTCACCTCATCCACTCCCGCCAGCTTGCTTACCGCTTTTTCCACGTGGGCCGAACAAGCCGAACAAGTCATCCCCGTTACATCAAACTTCTGCTTTGCCATTTCCCCTCCCAAATCCGTATACTTTTCTCACGCGGTTGACCGACGCGTTAGTTAGTCTTAACTTCCTTCCAATCATTGTTATATACCCAGTTCTATTTTTTGTCAAACAGTTTGAAATTATTCCTTCCTCACCGTTTCTCCGGAAATATTCGAAATAGGCAAAGCCGCATTTCTTGTAAAGAAAAAACAGACCGCAACGCGCTCTATCGTTTCGATCTGTTTCTTGCCGCGATTCCAACGCTGGTCCGTTCTCGCCGCTCACAATGCTAACAGCTAACAGCCGTCCACCTGCCGAAGCGCTCCGGTGTCCGGATCGATGATCAGCCCGTAAATCCGCAGATCTTTGGGAAGCAGCGGATGCCCTTTGAGCACCTCCACCGAATGCTTCACCGCATCCTCCACACAATCAAAGCCCACCAGCCATTGATTCAAGTCCGGCACCTCTTCCTCAATCCCGCGCGCCTTCATATTCTCCACCACCTGCTCACAGCGCAGTCCCCGCATTCCGCAGTCGTCATGGCCGATCACCAGAACTTCCTCCACGCCCATCTGGTAAACCGCCACGATCAAGCTGCGAACCACGCTGTCATACGCGTCATTGACGATCCCTCCGGCAGTCTTGATCATCTGAACATCGCCGTTCCGAAGGCCCAGAGCCGCAGGCAGCAGCACGGTCAGTCTGGTGTCCATGCAGGTGATGATCGCCATCTTCTTATCCGGGTACTTATCCGTGCGAAACGGCTCCCCTTCTTTTCCTTCCGTAAACGCTTTATTAAAAGCCAGTATTTCCTCCAGCATTGAGGAACACCCCCTTATTCCGGTTATTTTTTCTATTTTACAGCAATCCCGTCCGGAACACAAATATTGTTTTCCCCTTCTCTCCGGTGCATTTCCCGAAAAATCCCCATTGTATCGACTCGGACAACCCGTTATACTAGGGGTAATACGAATGAAAACGAAATCATTTCAACTGGATCGGAGGCGAACATAAATGTCGAAGGAGCAGCGCGAAAAACTATTTGAAACTCCTCGTCTGGCCGCGGTCACGGCCGTGCCGGAGGAGATCGGCACTGTGATCGAAATGGAGGAGGACCCGCTGAACCGGGACTTCCTATGGATCGGAACGCCCGAGGAACACCTGGAAGAAATACGGGACCCGGCGCACATCCTGCTGCTTTTTGGGGAACGGGAAAACCCCTCCGCCCCCGCCGTCGGATACGCCCTGATCCACCTCAACCGGGAAAAGGACATTTTTGAGCTGCGGCGGATCGCCATACAAAAGAAAAACCGCGGTCTGGGCCGGGAAGCCATGAAAGGACTCTTTGATTTCGCTTTCGGACAGTGCGGCACCAACCGTTTCTGGCTGGACGCGTTCCCCGACAATCTGGCGGGCATCCACCTCTACGAAACGTTGGGAATGCACCGGGACGGCGTACTTCGTCAGTCGGATAAGGGAGATCACGGTTATCGGGACCAGATCATCTATTCACTGCTGCGGGAGGAATATCCGGGAGGATGCCGCGCTGATTGCGAACATCGCAGCTGATTGCGAACACCGCCGCACCAAGCATTAAGCAGGTCATAAAGCATCGAGCGCACTCCGCAAGCCTCAAATTAGCCTGTGGAAGGTCAAAAGCTCGAAGCTCCGAAAGCGGAGCGCCAAAGGTTTAAAGGTTTAAAGGTTCAAAACTCCGAAGACTTCTGAAATCGGATGATCTTATCTTTTTTCAGACCTTTTTGCAATATATTGATAGAAATCAGTATTTTAATGGATATGAATGGTTGTATTTTAGCTCGTGTTATCTTATGATCGCTTTTTAATGTGAAAAGGTTAGAAATCGGACGTTTTCCTAACCTTTTCGCTGCTTTTATGCCAAATAAGATAATATCGCCCTAGAGACCGGTGAAATGGAACGATTTGACCGCCAATTTTAACCTTTTGGGACAAAAGACCAGATAAAAGATAATATCTGACGTCCGCGGGGAACTCTAGGCGCACCAAGGGTTGGAAGCGCGCCAAGGGTTAGAAGCTCTCAAATCGTTGAGAGCTTTAAAGCGACCTGACTCTCTCTCAAATCCCCAAGCTGCCGATCATCCACTTTCCCAAATAGACGCCGGCAATGCACAGGATGACACTGGCCGCAATATATCCCGAACACGTGAGGAATTTTCCTTCCTGCATGATGTTCAGCGATTCCAGCGCAAATGTGGAAAATGTGGTAAACCCGCCGCAAATTCCGACTTTTAAAAATAAAATCAGATTTTCATCCATTCCTTCCCAGGATTCCGATCCTTTTACGATCATTCCAATGAGAATGGCGCCGACCACATTCACCAACAGGGTCTGATAGGGCAGCGATCCCTTGTGAAGAAAGGGAACCAGGCCGACCAGATACCGGAGCACGGCACCTAAAAAGCCTCCGGCGCCTACGGACAGACAGTTTAACATCATAATTTTCTCCTCCTACGATTAGACCGATTCCTTCTGACATCGGGGACAATAGCAGCTGCTCCGACCGGCGATCACCACGCGCCGAAGCGGCGTACCGCATTTCGGACAAGGGCAGCCTTCCTGGCCGTACACTTTGAAAAACGGCTCCTTTCGATACTCCCCGCCCTGTCCGGCCAAATATTCCTCGGGAGTCATGCGGTTGGCTTCGATCCCCAGCGTAAGGATTTGAGGTATGGCCGCCGCCAGCCGTTCCCATTCATCCTCCGTAAGATTGGCAGCCGGGCGGCCGGGGCAAATCCCCGAGAGGAATAGAATCTCGTCCCCGTAAATATTGCCGATCCCCGCCACCACACTCTGATCCAGCAGACATTCCTTGATGGCCTTGCGCCGCTTTCCCAAGGCCCCGCGCAGATAAGCCGCGTCGCACCCAGGGTCGAAGGGCTCCGGCCCCAGCTTCTCCACGCCGCTGAAATGGTCTTCCTCATCCGCCCGCTTCAACCAGAAACGGCCGAAACGCCGGACGTCAAT